>JALOQW010000070.1 GCA_025459275.1 Pirellula sp. | reverse complement strand
GCTCAAGCTCATCGACGAACAGTTCCTAGCCAATCGAAAAGCAAATTACCCAGATGTCTACTCTGCGGTTATGGCTCTTCGGTTTCATGGTACGGAAGTGGCAGTGGTTCCTAAGGAGGCGGTTCTCAAATCGATGCGCCATCTGCTGGAGGCTCCCGACCTGGCCGATTTGGTCATCCCCGACCTGGCCCGATGGGAGGACTGGAGCCAGATCGAACGATTGACGGAGCTCTTCAAAAATGCCAACGAGGACAACTCATGGGTTCGTGTTCCGGTTGTGAATTACCTGCGAGCGTGTCCCCTCCCAGAAGCCAAGGAAAAGCTCGTCGAACTGGAAAAGATCGACCCCAAAGCGGTTAAGCGCGCTGCAACATTCTTTCCGATTCCGACTCCAGCCGCCAAGCCAAAGCAGAACGACAACTCCTCCTGGTCCCCTTTGATTCCGCCCGGAGTGACGCCGCGCGGCCAAATCGCTCAGTCCACAAGCCGTCGGCTGTCGATCTCTCATCAAGTCATACGCGGCTGGCAACTTGCGGACGCCTCGAGTCGAGCATCGGAATCGGACACTCTGGCAGAATCGATGCTTGTCCAGCAGGCTTCAGGCCGAGAAATGAACTATTTCCGCTGGTGGTCCGTACTGTTCATTGCGAGTGCCATGTGGGGCTCCGTGATGTGGATGGTTGCGGCTGGTATGTTCAGCCGGGAAATGGCTTTTCTACAACAACAGATTTATGGCTACCTCTGTTTCCGACGAAGTTGAGTTGTCGAGATCGCCCAGTGGGGATTTGGACTTAGAACGCGAGGAATACGGTTATCGTTCCGTCAGCCGCGCAGCCGTTTTGAGCTTGGTCTTCGCACTATTGGGGCTTTTGTCCTGGTACTTTCCGCTTCTGACGATCCTGTCGGGAGTGGGCCTGTTTTTCGCATTGATCGCGTTTCGCAGCTTCAAGCGTTTCCCTGGGGAATTAAGCGGCAAGCCGGTCGCGGTTCTCGGTGCGGTATGCGCTCTGATGATGCTCGTTGTGAGTCCCGTTCGTCACACGTACATTTACTACACCGAGCTTCCCGATGGATACGAGCGAATCTCATTCTCGGCCCTCAAGAGCCCGGTCGGAGCACCGGACTTCCCGCCGGAGTCGGCTTTGGAATTGAATGGCAAGAAGGTCTTCCTTAAAGGGTACATCCACCCGACATCCTTGGCCAGCAATGCTGCAAGAACGTTTATTCTCGTACCCGATTGGGCAACATGCTGTTTTGGTCAACAACCGCCCCTGACGCACATGATTGAGGTGAGGTTAAGCGGCGACAAGTTCGCCAACAAATCCTTCCGACGCCACTCGTTAGCCGGAACGCTCCAGGTTCGCCCCTACATCAAACCGATCGACGGCCTGCAAGGAGTGTTTTACGAGCTGGACGCTGATCATTTCCAGTAACATGCACGGACTTGGCGTCCCGAAACTTGTTGGAAATTCTGGATCGCGTGGAAGTTTAACAACTTCCACTACCATCGTTGCACGCAATTGAGAGTTAGCCACCTAGCCACAAAAAACCGAGGAGAGGATTTCCTTGCGGATGAATCCTCTCCTCGGCAGCCTCTCCCTGTACCAGCCCCACACACACAACCTAACAAGCTGATACAGGAATATCGCACGTGATTCTTGATGGAAGCTGGCCCGCCGAACTGCGGATCGCTTCGTTGGCTCTCTGCTACTTCTAGAATGCACATGCTGTGCCGAAGTCGCAGATTTTTTTCCGCAATGGAATTTCGATGGATTTGCAAGGCGATTCTCGTTCCGATACAACGGAAGAGGTGTGGAGCAGCCTCCTTTAACTCAGAATCAGACGATGTCGTCTCAAAATGCGAACATGGATGCAGCGAACCTCGATCGCGGGGTCATGGATTGTTTTCCGTGGCTGGCAGTTGTACCGGTCATTCATGGGAGCGGTTCGTATGCTGTAGCGCTTCGGAAGTTTCTTCTCGATACTCCCTTCGATGCTCTGGCAGTCCCTCTGCCTCCCTCGTTTGCTTCTGCGGTTCGTGAAGGTGTGGACCGATTGCCGATAGTTTCCGCCGTGGTTCAGATGTCGGTGGACGACCATGAGCGGACTCAAGGAACGATCGTGCCGATCGATCCATGTCAGGGGGTGATCGCTGCCCTGCGCTTGGCTTGGAGTGAACACAAGGCCGTGGAGTGGATCGATCCCGAGTCGGCGACGTTTCCCGATGCTTCTTTGCTCCTGCCCGATCCATTCGCAGTCGAGCAAACAAGCTTGGAGCGATTTTGCTGTGCCTTGTTGCCAGCCATTCCCCCGTTGGCTTCCCAGGAAGCTTTGGCTCGAGTGGAATTCTTAGCGGATCGACTGCTGGGATTGCGTGGGCGATACCGCAAGGTGATCGCGTTGTGCCATTTAAGTGACTGGCCGTGGCTTCGCCAAGCGCTACGGGCAAGAACGATCCCGACTTCTGCCAATGCGACCATATCAAGTCAAGGTAAGCTTTCGCCACGCGATCATCAGGATCCATTGGAGGACCCGGTTAACTACGCTGTCGACTCGCGGACCCAAGTGTTTCTGCAGGGAGAAATACCGTTCATCACTGCATTGTACGAGCGGGCTCGCGCACAACTCGAAGACGATGCTCGCTTGGGCGTGGAAGGCTTGAAGGAGTTGTTCCTGGCCGCTCGAGCCAGCTACCGTGCCGATCTTGGGCGACGTGCTCGACAGATCACTCCCATGTTGATTTCGCAGTGTCTCAAATACATTCGCAATCAAACGCTGATGGACCGACGCATGACGCCGAGTCTGTACACCATTGTGCGTTCGGCCCAGCAGATGATGGGGGACATGTTTGCGATCCACATCGTGAATGCCGCAAAGGAGTATGCGTTCGATGACTATCTCCCTTGGCCAACGATGAAAATGGGAATCGATGAAGGAGACTTTCCGAACGAGGGTGTGATCCCTTTGCAATCTCGACTTCCTGCCTCTCCATGGGAATGGAAGAATCTGGAACTGAATCGTCCTGCTGTCAAGCAAGACAAACGCAAGTGGGCGAGTCGATGGAATCCATACCAACAATGTTCGTGGCCTGAGGAAGATACTCGGATCGAGAGCTTCAGGAATCGGATTGTCGAGCGGGCTCGCGGAATGATCGGCGCTGACTTGGCCCGATCAGAAAAGTTTTCAACAAGCCTGATGGATGGGTTGGATTTAAGGGAGACGTTGCGGCATTGGTATGATGGCTCGCTGTATGTGAAGGTTCAACCCCCGTCGATTGGCCACTTGGACGCAACCATTATGCTGTTCGATCATGAGCCGGATCCGCGCGAGTACGCTTGGCGGGCCACCTGGTTTGCCGAGCACATGGAAGAGTCGACTCTGGCTTTCTTCGCCACCCCTTTTGGAAAGGAGATTCTTGGTCCCGGAGTGGCCGTGTCGACCTATGGTGGTGCGATGTTCCTGTATCCGCCACGACCGATCGACGATATCTGGACTGATCCACGCCTCGATTTCGCCGACACACTTGAACAGCGACTGGTCGCAGCGGCTTGCATGTATGCCCAGTCCAAGCACATTGCCCTGCTAAGCCACGCCGCACCGGGTATCGCTTTACGTCAGATCGCGAAACGCTTTCGGCGCAAGCTGGTGCATGTCCCGTTACACCACTTCGCAGACTCGGTGGTGCAACAGTTAAGAACATTCCACGTCCTCAATGGCAAGCACGTGCGCAGTTACGCAGCCCACTTCATTCGCAAGGTTTAGGGACTGTACCACTCACTTACGATGACCGTCCGAGGAGCAAAAACAAGACGGCCATTCGAATCGCGATGCCGTTGGTGACTTGGTCCAAGATGACGGATTGGGGACCATCGGCTACTTCGGGCGTCAGTTCGACACCTCGATTGATCGGCCCAGGCGCCATGATCATGATCTCAGGTTTGCTTCGGCGCAATCGCTCCTGATTCATGGCATAGAGCAACGTATATTCATGGACTGAGGGGAAGGGGCGAATCGCTTGTCGCTCAAACTGGATGCGGAGCAGGTTCAACACATCGCACCGGGGCAGGATCTTGTCGAGATCGTAGGCGACTTCGACTCCCAACCGCTCCCAGTTTTTGGATACCAAGGTCGCAGGTCCACACACGATGACATGCGCCCCGAGCTTTAGAAGCCCCCAAATGTTCGAACGGGCTGTGCGCGAATGGGCGATGTCACCCACGAGGGCCACCGTCAATCCCCGGAGCGAGCCGCGATGGCGACGAATGGTTAGGATATCGAGCAAGCCTTGCGTCGGATGCTCATGAGGGCCATCCCCCGCGTTCACCACGCTGCAATCCAGGCTTCGTGCCAGCATGTGCGGCGTGCCTGGCGAACTGTGGCGGACAACCACCGCGTCGACGCACATGGCTTCGATGGTCTTGGCGGTATCGATGAGCGTCTCACCTTTGGAAACACTCGATCCCGAGGAAGAGAATTCGACGGTATCCGCCCCCAACCTTTTGGCCGCTAACGAAAAACTGTTGCGTGTTCGCGTGCTGTTTTCGAAGAACAGGTTGGCGACGGTCCGTCCTTTGAGCAAATCGAGCTTCCGCCGCCCCTGAAGCGTTTGCGCATGCAATAGATCTGCGTAGTCGAGAATCAGCGTGATCTCTTCTGCTGACAGATGTTCGAGCCCCAGCAAGTGTCGATGCTGCCAGCTCTCAGGCACCCGGATCAATTCTGATACGACTTCACTCGTCACCATGGCTCCACACTCCTTCCACTCGAATCCAATTCCACGCGAATCCAACCCCTGTTACGTCGAATCGTTATCGTAGCGAAGGAATCGATCTTGCCGAGATAGGGAGTGCGACAACCGGACCAAACCGTTTGGTTCGAGTCAGAAACCGTTCGTCAGCCGTACATTGAGATCATCGAACCCAATTCCGGAAACCAAGTCATCACGGCTATCGAAGTTTTGAGTCCCGACAATAAAACACCCGGTTCGGGCCAAAGGTCCTACGAGCAGAAGCAATCGGAGCTCCTTGCATCGGGGGTGAATCTGGTCGAGATCGACCTTCTCAGTACTGGCAAACGGACCATCCCAGGTCTCCCTGACTTGAGCAACATCCCCGATGCGGTTGCCAAGGATCTGCAACGCAGATATCTGGTGACGGTCAGTCGCATGCATCCTCGGTTTTGCGAGTTGTACGGGATCGACTTGTCGCAGAGGCTGCCTCGGGTGGTTATACCGCTGAAACCGAGCGACAAAGACGTCACGCTGGACTTGCAAGCCGCCTTCCACCGCTGCTACGACACCGGCCCCTATCCACAACTCTTGTACTACGACCAACCCTCCCCATCCCCACTGAGCGAAACGGAAGTGTCCCTGGTCTCGCATGTTCTGAAGCGATGAAGCGATTTTTCTGACCCGCTGAGGCATTGCGAATGTTTGGTTAAGACCCTGATGCCTCGACGAGTATCAGGGATCTTGCATGGGGATCATTCGGGGTCAGAAGGGGCTCAAGTCTTCTCTCAAGATACTTGGTCACACCGCAGGTAGGAACGGATCCTTATTCCGGGGGAAATGGCAATCGCACTTCGATGAGGCCTGTTTCCAGAGAAAACTTGTCGGTACCGACGGGGAAAATAGCATCTATCTCTTGGGTCTGTCGTTTTCTTCAAAACGGTGTAGTTACCGCAAGACAGTCGACTGCGCATCGTCAGCGCGCGTGGTGTGCCTGACGACTAGCAATCAAGACCTATCAATTTCTTCATGGGGAATAAGCGTGATGCCAACCAAAGCAAGACGGGCCAGATCTTCCGTAGCAAAACGGCTTTCGCGCCGTCGACTCTTCGTCGAGAACTTGGAGAACCGAGTTGTGCTTACTGCCCAGTATGGCTTTTCGCCGCTGATCGCTGAAACGCCGCTCGCAATCAGCGCATTAAGTGACTTACAAGGAGATAGGCCTTCTGAAATTCGCTCGTTGGATATTGGAGCCCGTCCAACAATCGGCCCGCAGTTGTCGTCGGGGATGGCACCTGCGGCGAAAGTGGTTGGCTTGTCGGATGCGCAAGGAACAAGCGACATCGAAATCGCTCCTGGTCGATGGATTACCCGGTTCAGTGGTTTAGACGGTCCTGCGGATCAGCAAGTCGCAAGACTTCAACAATGGTTTGTTGATGCGGGAGTAGCAGACATTCAAGTGTCCGCGCCCTTGGGGCTGCCAGGAATGGTGGCACTCACCACTTCACCAGACCTCTCTTACGATCAGTTGTCCGCTAGCCTCGCAAAAATTGCTGGTTTCCAGTACGCGTCGGCAGATTACAAGGTTTGGGGGGGCGCCACTTATCCCAATGACCTCTTCTTCAATCCATTCCAATATGCACAAGACAACTATGGCCAAGACATCGCCGGTTACCCCGGACTGCCCGACGCAGACATCGATGCTCCTGAGGCATGGGATTTAACAACGGGTTCTTCCAGTGTTGTGGTAGGTGTCATTGATAGCGGTATCGACTTCACGCATCCAGACCTGATCGATAATATTTGGACCAATCCTGGCGAGACTCCGAACGATGGAATTGACAACGACTCCAACGGCTTCATTGATGATGTTCATGGTTGGGATTTCTGGGGTAGCGGTAATGAGTACACAACCGCCGACGATGACAATAACCCATCGGACGAGCATGGTCACGGAACGCACGTTTCTGGCACTATCGGAGCTACCGGTAACAATCTTATCGGCGTTGCTGGTGTTGCATGGGACGTTTCCATTTTGCCTCTGCGATTCCTGGGCCCCAATAATTATGGCTGGATCTCGGATGCGGTACGAGCCATCAATTACGCCACAGCACTGAGGACGAGTGGCATCAACCTCAAAGTCACGAATCACAGTTGGGGTGGAGGTGGCTACTACCAACCACTCGTCGATGCGATCGCCGCCCATGAAGCTGCCGGAATCCTGTTTGTTGCCTCTGCAGGAAACAACTTTGGTAACAACAACGATTTTTTTCCTTCGTATCCTGCAAGCTATGGCTTGGATAACATCATTTCCGTTGCGGCCACCGACAACCAAGACCAACTTGCCTTTTTCTCGAACATTGGCCCAACGTCGGTGGACCTTGGTGCGCCTGGAAGTTTCGTAGCAAGCACCCTACCGAACTCCATTTTCGGGTATGAATATGGTTATTTTAGTGGCACCTCGATGGCAGCTCCTCAAGTGACGGGCGTTGCAGCTCTGGCATGGAGTATGGCCCCCGATGCCACTTATCAGCAGGTGAAAGAGGCTATTTTGAAGGGTGTTGACCCGATTCCCGCGCTCGAGGGCCGCACGGCGACCGGCGGGAGGCTCAATGCATACAACACGTTGAAGCAATTGGGAATTCAAGTTGTTTCGACCGAGCCAGCAGTGAACGACTTGGTAACTGCGAAGCCTACCCAATACGTCGTCAACTTCTCGGATCCCTACGATCCGGCCTCCATTGATGCAAGTGACTTCACCGTCAACGGACAGAGCGCCGATGGATTCCTGCTCACGGATTTGGACACGATAACGTTCACTTTTTCCATCGATCCAATCACCAGCGAAGGCGAGCAGACGATGGAGATTGCGCCGAGTGCGATCGATCCGGACCCGACCTTACCTTCGATACCGTTCACCGGCTTTATGGGGACGTTTCGATACGATGCACTGCTTCTTCAGGTGGACTCCACCACGCCAGCCAATCCCGGCGGGATATTCACCCTTCCCGCACCGTTCACTTACGATGTGCACTTCAATGAAGCGATCGATCCCACTTCGTTGACGCCATCTGATTTGGTATTGTCGGGTCTGCTAGGGGCGACTGTCAGCGACGTTACAGTTTCTGCGAACGGTCTTTCGGCCAGCTTCACGATCGCAGGAATCCGTGACGAAGGTACGCTGACAACCAGTATCGCTGCTGGAGCGATCAAGGATATCTACGGGAACGACGGTGCATCTTTTTCAGCGAACTACGTGGTCGATTACGGAACGGCGCCATTTCCGGTACCTTTGAAGCCCATCGAGCCGCTAGGATCGCTAATCTACGAAGCGACACAGCGCGGCATCATCGATCCAGCGGGTGATACTGATAGTTTCACGATCAAAGTGGACCCCGGCCAGACGATTACCGCAGTGGTTGAAGCATCCGGTACTCTGAGGTCAACTGTCAAGATTTTTGGTCCCAATGGATCCCTCGTCGCGTCTAGCACCGCTGCAGCGCCTGGCCGCGATGCATTGATCCAAACCTATCGCGTGCCAGGAAAGCTGTTAGGTGGCGGAGTCGGACCCAGTGCCTACACCGTCGTAGTTGGTGGAACCGATGGAACGACGGGAAGCTACAAGCTGCAGCTCATCTTGAACGCAGCGGTTGAACCTGAAAACAACGGTGGCGCAACGAATGATTCGATGGCGACAGCGTTTGATATCGGCAACTCCTTTCTTTCTCTCACCAATGCAAACAGCAATGCGCAACTAGCAATGCCCCAACGCGGGGCGGTGATCGGTGAGGTGACAGCCGCTGCACCTATCGTACCCAACTACGGCCGAAGTCCTGTCCCCGCCAACTCCGGTAATGCCTATCCGTTTGTACTCGATCCTTTTGGGATCAACAGCATGCGATACCAGCAGATCTATTCTGCCGACCAATTTCCCAACGGAGGGCTGATCGACGAAGTGAGATTCCGCCGCACAATCTTCAGTGAAACCACGATCACCGACTTGCAACTGGATGTTGAAGTTCGCCTCAGTTACGCAGCTCGAAGCGTTTCCAACGCATCTTCAGTGTTCGCCGACAACGTTGGTGCGGACCTGACGACGGTATATGACGGAATTCTCACCATGTCGAGCACTTCGACGACTTATCCACTTCCCTTCGATGCCGTCATCGATGTCGACGACACATTTTTCTACGATCCGTCGCGAGGAGATTTGTTAGTCGATTTCTTTGTTCGCGACTCCAACTATCCGTTTCCAGCCTATTTCGAATCCACCGTCTACCCAGCACCGGATCTGGCAACGACACGGATATATAGTTTCTCCGTTGATGATCGAAGTGGTATACCTGGACTTTATTACAACGACAATCTGCCGTACGGACTCATTACGCAGATCGCATTTAATGCGCAATCCGATCCTGCCGATTGGTATAAATTCGAACTCCGATCGGGTCAAAGCGCTACCGTTGCCATGAACCTCCTGGCGGGCAGCGATGCAAAATTGGAATTGGTAGGCCCGACAGGGGGAACGCTGGCAGTCAGCAGCCCTGATCAAGCCAGCAACGTCGACCAAATCATCAGTAACTTCCTCGTCACCTCTTCAGGCACCTACTATGTCAAAGTCACATCCGAAGCAGGGGCGAGGTACAGCCTCGTGGTCGACCGAAACGCGGATTTCGATGCGGAGAACAACGATTCGATTGCCACAGCGCAAGAATTGATCGTCTCGGAAGCCGCAGCTAATCGCTGGGTCCACGGATATTTGGGTTCCAAGACGATCTCGGTCAACGCGGCTGATACAGGCTGGTTCGACAGCAATGGCTATCACAATCCGTTCGATAAGAGTTACTATGCCGGGGGTGGCTTCGGATACGAGTATCGCAATTTCTTCGTTTTTGATCTCCCAGACGACACTACCAATATCGTGGGAGCACAGCTGGTTCTCTCTAATCCATACATGTATGGCAGCGATCCGAGTGAGACATTCTCCCTCTTTGACGTCAGCACCCCCATCGATGCATTGACGAGCTTCTCTACCGACCGGATGGATATCTTTCAAGATCTGGGAACAGGTGCGTTGTACGCTTCGACGGATGTTCCTGTGATTCCGTACAACTATGATCCGAACCGGTTGACTACCGTAGATTTTGGAGAGGCGGGCATTGGTGCACTAAAGCAAAATGCAGGTAGGCAGTTGGCTTTCGGCGGGGCCATTACATCGCTCGCTTCCGAGCCATTTCAACTCTTGTTTGACTACGCTTACGACTTCAGCGCGATCCGCCAACTGCAGCTCGAGGTGGTCGAATCAGACTTCTACAGAATTAGAGCAGACAAAAATCGGACGATCGTGATTGAAACATCGACACCCGCGATTGATTCCGGTGAGTTCGTGAACGAGCTCGACCCGATCATACGACTGTATGATCCCGCAGGAAAACTGGTCGCTACCAATGACAATGGCGCAAGCGACGGACGCAATGCAAAGTTGACTTACAAGATTCCAAACAATGCGGAAGGAGACTACTCGATCGAAGTTGCTTCGGCACCAGGAAACCCAGCAAAGGGCGAGTACATCCTGTCCGTCAAAGGTTCCGCTCGAAGTTTGCCTGGATTCGAGGTTGTTGATACCGATCCAAGCACCGAAAGCCTTGTTTATACCTCACCCCAGCAAATCGAAGTTGATTTCAACGATTCCGTCTTGGCTACGACGTTGCAGAGTTCCGACCTGCAACTCAATGGACGTCCTGCTGCGTCCGCTACTCTCGTCGATGGCGACACCGTTCGATTTCAGAACAATCTGGCATTCCAGTGGACCCCTGAGCTCGGCGGAAATGGTCATTATTACGCGTTGACTTCAGGGATCAAAACATGGCAGGCTTCTCAAGCCGAGGCTGCTTCGTTGGGGGGCAACCTCGTTACGGTGAACGATCAGCTCGAGCAGAATTTTCTGAAGCGGGTCTTTTTCTCAGGTCCAAATAGGAACTGGACTTATTGGATCGGGTTGAATGACATCGGCGAAGAAGGAAACTTTGTCTGGGCTAGTGGCGAGCCGGTGGAATTCACGAACTGGGCACCGTTTGAACCCAACGATGGAGGTATCGGAGAGGATGGGGTTCAGATCAATTTCGATCCATTCAACAACAATGGAGCTTGGAATGATCTTTGGGACACCTACAACTTCTACGGCATCATCGAGCTCAATTCTTTGCCCGCGAATTTCGCGCTGGTCAAAGAAGGCTTGAATACCTTTTCGCTTGCAGCGGGAGCGATGAGCGATATTCAGGGGACAGCCCTAAAGGGGCATAGCGGTAGTTTTACCCTCGATACGACGCCTCCGGTTGTGCTTTCCACTTCGGTTGTCGCTACCCAGATAATTCCCGAAGGGCCAGTCGATATCAGCGTGACCTTTTCCGAGGCGATGGATACGTCGACTTATGGAATCTACTTGCCGGTTTATGGCCAGTACAACGGGGCTAGCTATTACCCCTTCAGTGCCACTTGGAGTGCGGATGCGACCGTACTCACCCTCAGCTATGAGTACCTACCGGAAGATGCCTACGAACTGAGATTATTCGGTAGCGACGGTACGTTTCAGGATCTGCTCGGTCTCGACTTGGATGGCGATCTCGATCTGATTGAGGGTGGCGAATTTGTTCTACAATTCTTCACCGACAGCGGAACACGCGAGATCCCTACGCCACTCGTGGAAGTGCAACCTGCATCGAGCTTGATTTACCAAACACCGTACGCGGTATCTGGAACCATTGTTCCTGACGGCGACACCGACGACTGGACCATCTACCTTGATCCGACCCAGACACTGACGGTTCTGCTTCACCCTTCCTTTGGCGGACTCGCGGGAACGGTTGAAGTTCTAGGCCCTGACGAAAGTTTGCTCGCTTCCGCAAACGCGAGTGATCCCTTCAGCCATACGATATTGCAGACGGTGCGTGTGTCCAACCCGGGCATTTACACAGTCCGTATCGGTGGTGTCGGCGGGTCTGCGGGACCGTATTCATTCGAAGTAACCTTGAACGCAGCGTTGGAAGAAGAGGCCTATGGCAGTCTCGCCAACAACGAGCTCTCCGCCGCTCAGTCCATCGAAGCAAGTTTCATACCACTAGCAACGGGAGCGGAACGGGGAGCGGTACGCGGCGTCTCCGGCGATGACGACTTCTATTCCTTCGACCTTGCGGCGGGACAATCACTTACTGCGTCGATCTCGTTCGACTCTTCATTTCCGTCCTTTGTCCGGACAGACTATTACATGGGTTCACCATGGTCGGTTGAATTCGGTGATGTGAATAACGATGGCAATTTGGACATGGTCACTTCAAACGGTTTCAGCGACTACCAGCTATCCATTCGATTGGGCAATGGTGACGGCACCTTTGGCAACAACAATGGATTCGGGAGTATCTATTCTTATCGCCTGGATTTTGCGTTAGCAGACGTCAACGGGGACGACTTGCTGGATGTCATCGGTACAAACTACTATGGCGGATTCAATAGCAGTAGTGTCTTTGTGCAACTGGGCAATGGAGACGGCACCTTCCAAGACGCCATCGGTTTCTTCGCAGGCTACTACAACTACAGCGTAGCGGTGGGAGACATTACTGGCGATGGTATACCGGACATTGTCACTACCGTTCAGGACAACAGATTGTATTTGCTCCCTGGGAACGGCGATGGAACGTTTGGCGATTTAGCACAATATCAAGTTGGGAGTTTTCCCACGGACGTCGCACTCGCGGATGTGGATGGCATT
This sequence comes from Pirellula sp., assembly GCA_025459275.1. Classification (GTDB taxonomy): domain Bacteria; phylum Planctomycetota; class Planctomycetia; order Pirellulales; family Pirellulaceae; genus JBKCUI01. The sequence goes on along the minus strand of JALOQW010000070.1, from coordinate 4,655 downwards.
AATGGTCTCGATATCGTTACTTCGAATTTATACGGCGGTTATGAGGGCAGATCACTTTCGATTCTAGAAAACCAAGGGAACGGTCTATTCGGTGACGCAATCCACTACGCAGCTGGGTTCGACAATATCGCTGTTGCCGTTGGCGACCTGAATGGTGATGGGGCACCCGACCTTGTCACAGCCAATTATTACAGCACCACAGTTCAAGTCCTCTTCAACAGCAACGACAATACTGGCAATTTTGGGGTTCCGATCGAATACTCCGCTTCTGGTTATAATGCTTCATCCGTTGTGCTAGGGGATGTGGATGGGGATGATGTTCTCGACATCGTAACCGGTTCATTCTACAACCAGTTCTTTTCCGCTGGCATGGTCTCTATTCTCACGAACAATGGGGACGGAAGTTTTGGCAGCGCAGAGGCGGTTGAATCCGCGTACGGAACACGGGACATAGCTCTTGCGGACCTGAATGCTGACGGCAAACTCGACATCGCTGCGGCTGGCTATTGGAGTTCCACCGTGTCGGTGCTGTTGAATCTTCCTAATCCCAAGGTACTTACGCTCTTTGCACCCGACGGAACCGAGTTACTCAGCTCTGAAATGGGCGATGCCGAATGGGATGTGATCTTGTCAGGCTTTGTCGCATCCGAGTCAGGGACTTACACCATTCGGCAATCGTCCCCACCGTTTGCTATCCAGTACAGTTTGATCGTCACTCGTGACTTTGAAGTCGCAACCTCCGCGCCACTACGCGTCGCAGAAGGTGAGAGCTCAAAGCGCACCCAAGAATTGCCGCAGGACGATTCGAAGCAAGAGTTGCAGCGGTTGAATCGCAACCGACCGTACGACGTCGATAACGACGGTCAGGTGTCACCGATCGATGTGCTTGTCCTCATCAACAGCCTGAATTCCGTTGGCCGTCGCAACCTAGCAAACCTTCACGTCGAGGCTTCGGGCACAAGGTTCTATGACGTCGATAATGACGGAGTGGTTTCTCCATTGGATGTGTTGCAAGTGATCAATTACTTGAACAGCCCTGTTCGCCGTGCCGATCGCTTGGTAGCCGATGTTGCTAGTGCTTAGGCATTCGACATCCGTTGCTGGGATCCAATCTTCGGCAGAATGTGACTGAACTTTTTTGAAGATTTTCGAAATCGATTATCTCAATCAAATCGATGGGGCTTTCATGCACCGTCGGACAAGTGGATCGCTATATTCAGGTAGGAGTCATTGGGTTCGACGCGAACCACGCGGTGCCTCGCTGATATACGCTTTCCCACCCCAATATGGGGTTTATGGATCTTAGGATGAATCGCCCATCCGACCGTGCCAGTCTCAACATTTTCGATCAGATCGATTCGATCTGCCGCGAGTATCGCGCACTCTGGAAGCAAGGCAAGCGGCCCCGATTAGAGCAATGGATTGATCAAGTACCTGAAGATGCGCAACCACAGTTGTTTTTGAATCTACTGCAAACCGAGGTTGCCTATCGTCAAAGAGCCAAAGAGACTCCTACCTCCGACGATTACCTGAAGCGCTTTCCGCAATTCTCTCGACAAGTGCGTCAGGCATTTCATGAGCAGTCGTTGATGTCGATGGATGAGCAGCAGGGATCGCCTCGCGATTTCGGCGACGCAGGCGACGTTACGCACACCATGGCCACTTCCTCGGCAAGGCGATTAGGGGACTATGAACTGCTTCGCGAATTGGGACGCGGTGGAATGGGAGTGGTCTACGAAGCCCGTCACTTCAAAACCCAGAACCGCGTGGCGCTGAAGACACTCCCTTCCGGCATGGATGGCCAGGACGTCAACGCTGATCGACTTCACCGCTTCCGCCGCGAGTTCCGCAGCCTTTCGGAAATCAACCATCCCAACCTGGTCGGGATGCAGAGCTTGGAAGTCGATGGGACGCAATGGTTCTTCACCATGGATCTGATCGAAGGAGTCGATTATCTCGATTACGTGCGTTCCTTGGGTCAACTGGATGAAACACGTTTGCGATCCACGCTGGCTCAACTGGTTCGCGGGATCATGGCCTTGCACCAGCGGCGCATTGTGCATCGGGACATCAAGCCCAGCAACGTCATGGTCGAGCGTGACGGGACGGTCAAGATCCTCGATTTTGGTTTGGTGGCTGAGTTACAGCAGGGGACCGACCTCACGCAATCGCGGTCGACTCATTTTGCAGGTACACCCAAGTACGCCGCGCCGGAACAGATGTTTGGGCAACGCAGCGAAGCCAGTGATTGGTATGCCGTTGGCGTGATGTTGTTTGAAGCGTTAAACGGTCAGGCCCCCTTCACAGCCCGGGATCCGATGGACTTGCTCCGCCAGAAGCAAACCACCGACCCACCCTCACTTTCGGGCCGAACCGATTTGCCGGTAGACCTGGCGGTATTGGCAGATGGTTTGCTGAAGCGAGAACCGAGGGAGCGCTGGACCATCGCCACGATCTTGGAGCACCTTGGACTCGATTCAGACACGCGATTGGGCGGTTCGAGCGCTACGGCGGGATCCACGGACTCGCATGGTTCGTCGGTTTCCGGTTCAGATGATCTCGAAAGGGCCATGCTGTCCGACGAGGAAGACATTGTCTTGATCGGCCGGGAACGTCAGTTGGCTCAATTGGAGGAGGCGAGGCAGGACTTGCTACGCACCCGCAAGCCGGTCGTGGTCTGGATCTCCGGGCTCAGCGGGGAGGGAAAATCATCGCTGGTGGAGAAGTTCCTTCGCCCCCTTCGCAAAGGGAGCGAGATGCTCGTGCTCTCTGGCCGTTGTTACGACCGTGAATCCGTACCCTTCAAAGCCGTCGATTGCCTGATCGAGGCATTGGTCGCGTACATCAAGTCTGTTCATGGAAACTGGCTGCAGAGGCAGCCACCCGAAGACATCGAATTTCTTGCGCAGGTATTTCCATTACTTCGTCGGATCGACTGGATCGCAGCGCGAGAGATCCACAATCTGTCGCGAATTGAACCCGATCAGATTCGAGGTCGAGCCTTCCATAGTTTTCGCCAGTTGTTGCGAATGATTGGCCAACGGAATCCAGTGGCTGTGCTAGTCGATGATTTGCAGTGGGGGGATTCGGACAGTGCCAAAGTTTGGCACGAACTGCTCGCTCAAGACGAGTCGCCGGTGACTCTATTTCTCGGAAGTTATCGACGCGACGAAGCGGATGAAAGCCCGTTCCTCGCGACTTGGAACAACCTGAACAACGCTGGGTACCAGCATATCGAGTCTCGGGAAGTTAAAGTGGAACCGCTATCGCGTGCGGATTGTATCGCACTGGCCGCTGCCAGGACGGGTATCGATGCATCGATGATTGAACAACAGATTGCGGATCTGCTCCAGGAGTCGGGCGGGAATCCGTACTTCCTCGACCAATTGCTGGATGGATTCGATCCGGCGTCGGGAAGTTTCAAGCATATCCCGTTGGATCAGATCATCGCGGGACGTCTTTCGCGTCTGCCGTCGAGTGCGGCCCGTTTGCTCGAAGCCATTGCGGTTTCCGGCCAGCCGATTCGGATGGAAGAAGCTGCTCGAGTTGCCGAGGTGAAGGATCACTACTTGGCCACCATTACCCACATGCGTAGTGAACGACTCGTCCGACTTATGGGCGACATGAAGGACCTGAAAGTTGAGACCTATCACGACAAGATCCGTGAAACGGTCCTGTCGGGGATTACATCCGATCGTCGAAAAAACCTGCACCTACGGATGGCAGAGACGATCGAGTCGTTCGAACAACTTTCGGCCATCGAATTGCATGCCGAACTTCAGCGATTGCCAATCCCAGGCGAATACCACAAGCCAGTTTCGCATCGAGTCGTCGACTTGGCAAATCACTTCTTCGCAGCGGGTGACTCGCGGGCGTTCGTTTATCTACTCCTTGCTGCCGAGCAAAGCATGCTGAGTTATGCCGTCGAAGAGGCCGCGGCCTACTATGATCGCATTCCTCGCCTGATGCCACCGAACCAACCTGCCACCATGATGTTTCGAATTTGGATGGGGGCCGGTCGGGTCTACAAATGGAACAAGGAAATTGATAAAGCGATCCAGGCCTATCAAACAGCCATCGCGAATGCCTGCACATCCATACAATTTGCGCAGGCCCACGAAGGCCTCTCTAAAGTCTATCTGCAATTGTCCCGCATCGACGAAGGAATCATCGAATCGAAACGCGCTCTTGAGTATCTCCACATCCGGATGCCAGAGTCGTCGGTTGGATGCATGTTGGCGTTTTTGCTGGAGAGTTTTTCATTGCTTGCCGTTCCAAGTCGTTGGCATCAGTCCAAATCGTCAGCGCGGCAAGAAATTCATCGTGAGACCTTCAAAGTATTGGGCTTGGGAGGTGGAGAGGCAGCACTCGTAGAAAAGGATATGCTCGCGTTCATTGATGGACTCATGAAAAGTGCGCTCGCAGCCGTGAAAACCGGTGAACCAAAGTACAAAGCAATTGGTTTCGCAATTGCAGCCTACACATGGTCAGGGATTGGCGTTCGTTGGTTGGGCAATGTTTTTCTCCAGAGATCGTTTGATATCCGATCCAGTTTTGAAGATCCCGAGTTGCGAGGCTGTCGGCTCGCGTACAGTGGAATATCGAATGTTTTTGCGGGAAACCTAGAGGTAGCGAAAAAGGAATTGTCGGAGGCC
>JALOQW010000069.1 GCA_025459275.1 Pirellula sp. | reverse complement strand
GGAAGCCCGCCTTTGCTGTCCCCATTCCGTTGCGAATTGCCACCGGGAAATGCAGGACGCGCAATCGCCCTGGTAAACGGAACTGCAGGCTCGTTAGCCAAGGACTGCAGAATCGACTCATCCGTCGTTTTCTCGTTCCAACCGAGTTTCACTCCATTCCATTCTGTTGACCAGCTAGGAAACGATCTTCGGGTTAAGGCAAGGGATTCTCGAGCGGCATTGCCCGAGCCAGTCGCTTGATGAGCAGCCACTGTCATTAATCCCAGTGGTGCACCCAATCGCTTTCTGGCCGACTCCATCTTGAGTAAACGGTCAAGCGTTCGCGCCGCTTCGCGTGGGTTTCCTTCGCCGAGCGACCGCTCCGCTGCCATGAGCATCGCTTCTTGGCCTGCGACCGTAAAGCTAAATCGGCTCGCGACGAATTGAATGAGGTCCCAATCCCAACGCGAGACAGCTTCATCCAACACCTTTCTTGCATTGACGCCATAACGCAGCTCGATGACCGTCTGCCCCTCTTCAGGCATCTCCGAGAGCATTTGATGAGCAGACTGAATGATGGTCCCTTGGACCGTGATCTCTCCATTGATCTCCTCAAAGACAAAGTAGTCCTCGCCGCCATCGGAGCCTCGCCCGATGTCTTCGATCCCAAGAAGCGTTCCGAGGGCGAGGGTGGCTTCACTCCATTGCTGACTCGCGACAGCTTCGCGCGCGTCCGACAAGAGCGAGTCCACTTCCCTGGGGGCAGGTAGCAGCATGCCCTCGGTGGTAGAAAAACGTGGCTGGAAGCCCTGCCCCAAGAGGATGGTGGGACAAAGCAACACCATCGATAACACTAGTACAACAAAGTCACCAATCCTTCGGATCTGCATGGGAAACCTATCGTGGCAAGTTCAAGGGATCGTCGAAGTCTTTAGTGTACCCTCCATCGCCTGTTCGCGGGACCATTGTTCCCTTACGGAAAACAAAAATCGGCCTCTGCAAGACGGAGGGAACTCCATCTTGCCAGGCCGATTTAGTCATCTTTATGGGATGAATCCGCAATCAGCGGAAAGCGTTAGCCTACTTTGCAGGAGGCAGAATGACGCTGTCGATCACATGAATGACACCATTGGAGGCGTCGATGTCGGTGGTCAGAATCTTTGCACCGTCGACATAGGCGGCACCGTCCTTGACGCTGATCTTGACCGTTCCCCCTTGGAGAGTCTTGGCGGCCTTGGCTGCCAACGCATCTTCCGAGTAAACTCGACCTTCGACAACGTGATACTTCAGGATAGAAGCAAGCTTGTCCTTGTTCTCAGGCTTCAGAAGATCTTCAACGGTTCCCTTGGGGAGCTTGCCGAATGCTTCATCGGTAGGAGCAAAGACGGTCAGAGCCTTGTCACCGCTCAGGGCATCTACCAAGCCAGCAGCCTTGGCCGCAGCCAATAGGGTCTTGAACGAGCCCGCCTTGTCAGCGACAGCAGGGATGTTCATGTCGGCTGGAAGAATAACGGAATCAATGATGTGAATCACACCGTTGCTGCATGCGATATCGGTGGTTACGACCTTGGCACCATCCACCATGACGTTCTTTCCGTCGACCTTGACATCGATCCGTTGACCGTTCAACGACTTCGCACCCTTAACATTGACAACGTCCTTGGCCATGACCTTGCCGGGAACGACGTGGTAGGTCAAGATCGCAGCGAGCTTCGCCTTGTTCTCTGGCTTCAGAAGCGTCTCGACAGTTCCCTTAGGCAACTTGGCGAATGCTTCATCTGTAGGAGCGAAAACGGTGAAAGGTCCGGTGCCTTTAACGGCATCGACCAGGTCAGCAGCTGCGAGTGCAGCGGCAAGAGTCTTGAACTTACCCGCTTCGACAGCGGTGTCGACAATATTCTTTTCGAACGCCGAAGCGACGGAGCCAGCCATCCCGAGGGCAGCTCCACAAACCAATGCAACGAACTTTTTCATCAACGTGACTACCTAAATTGAAACCGAACCAATGTTACCAGCATCGTCAGGAAACAACCCCGCCGATGTACCAAGCCCTTATCGTTCGCGAACGGTGTAGTGTAGGACCGCGTCAACCTTTTTTTTGAACTCTCTACTTGAAAACATCCGTCTCGGAAATCTCCAGGCCATTGGCTGCGAATGGCTGCTGGGCCGGCAGGATCTTGTCATTCCGGTATGATCCCGGGGATTCGCTTTCTTTGAAGATGACCATGAACGAGGACAGACAAACAAGCCATGATGAGCGACATACGAGCGGTAATCGTCGGTGCTGCAGGTGGAATCGGACGCGCTGTATGTGAAGGGATTGCACACGCCGGAGGCCAGGCTTTTCTCATTGGTCGAAACGAAGACAAGCTTCGAGAAACATCTGAACCCTACGGTTGGTCCTTCTGCGCGGCGGATGCGGGTGACTGGGGGCAATTGGAGCAAGCGTTTGCTATGGCAGCCGACCATCTCCAGGGTTTCAACGGAGCCGTCAATTTGGCTGGCTCGGTGTTGCTGAAGCCGATGCATTTGACAAGTCGCACGGACTGGGACACAACGGTCTTGCTGAACTTGACTAGTGCTGCCGGAGTGGTCCGAACCGCGGTTCCACGGTTGACCCAAACGGGAGGCTCCATCGTCCTTATGAGTTCGGCTGCGGCATCGATCGGTTTACCGAATCATGAAGCGATTGCTGCATGCAAGGCAGGGGTGGAGGGGTTGACTCGCTCCTCGGCAGCAACTTACGCTGACAAAAAGATCCGAGTGAACTGCGTCGCTCCTGGATTGGTGCGAACTCCGATGACCGAACGAGTTTGGAACAATCCGAGAAGTGCGGAAGTGTCTCTTGCGATGCACCCACTCGGTCGATTTGGTGAGCCAGCGGACGTTGCTCGAGCGATTTGCTTCCTTCTGGATCCGGATCAAGATTGGATCACGGGTCAGACGCTCGGTGTCGACGGAGGGCTGGGGATGCTCAAAGGGTATCCCGTTCGGAAAGGGTAAGTTTCCCCGGACGTTGGTCCCTGCACGCTCGACTGGCGGTGGACATATAGGCGATTCGGATGGAAGTAATCTACCTCGATAACAACGCGACCACCTTGATCGACCCGCGGGTCGTCGAGCACATGTCGCAGATGCATTCGGAACGGTTCGCGAATCCTAGCAGCCAACATACCGCTGGTAGGAAGGCACGAAAGGTTCTTGAAATCGCTCGAGAATCGTTGCTTCAAGCGTGCGGGGCTCGAACTGTCGGGATGGAAAGCGACCAGCTTTTGTTCACGAGTGGCGGTACCGAGTCAAACAATCTTGCCATTTTTGGACTCGCTGCAAATCGCCCGGGCTGCATTGTCGTGTCCCGGATCGAACACCCTAGTGTGCTCGGGGCTGCGGAACACTTGAGATTGTCGGGGCGAACGGTTCGGTTTCTGGATTGTGATCGCGCGGGAGCCGTAGATGTTGAACAGCTCAGGACCTTGATAGAGAAGGAACGCGACGGCGTGGCCTGCGTTTCGCTGATGCTGGCCAACAACGAGACCGGCGTAGTGCAACCAGTGCTGGAGGCCGGCGACCTGTGCCGTCGCGCAGGGATTCCGCTGCATACGGATGCTGTTCAAGGCTTCTGCAAGATCCCATTGAACTTTCGGGAACTGTGTGTGGATGCAATGACCATTACGTCTCATAAACTGCACGGTCCCCTAGGAATTGGAGCCCTCGTTCTTCGACACGGAGTCCAATTAGCTCCCCACCACTTCGGTGGATTCCAGCAAATGGGCATGCGGCCAGGAACAGAAATGCCGGTTCTTGCTTCCGGATTTGCGACAGCCGTGGGACTTGCTCAGTCCGACTTAAGCCGTCGCGAGTCGCACATGCGAAGCTTGAGACTCCGATTCGAATCGGCGATCCGTGAAATGGTTCCCTGGGCCGTCATTGCTGGCGAGGACTCGGAACGGCTTCCCCACACCTCCTGCATCGCATTCGCCGGCGTCGATCGCCAAGCCTTGCAGATGGCGCTCGACCAGATCGGTGTCGCCTGCAGTACTGGTTCCGCGTGCGCAAGCGGATCCAGCCAGCCTTCGCATGTGTTGCAAGCCATGAAATTTTCCCTGCTGGAAGTTCAGGGTGCCGTCCGTTTCAGTCTCTCCTTTGAGACGACGACAGAAGAAGTGGATGCAGCCCTACAAAAGATTGGGCAGGCACTCGATCGACTGCCTAGGAATCGATCTTAACTCTGGCCCATGCCGGAAGATGATTGTTCCAGCGATGCGAGGATTCCTTCAACCAACCCAATGGTTTTCCATGCCAGACGGCTCTCACCCAGGCGGTAGCCGACTTGGAACTGCGATCAGCATTCGAGAGTGCATTGCCCGCTACATAGCAAGCAGCCTCGGCATCCGATAAGGAAATCTCTCGAAAGGGACGAAAGATGGATGGATTCGCCATGGCCAAGACATGCATCGGTTCCGTGTGGTGCCTGATCATCGAAGCGACCTTGGGAAACTGGATGCCATCCTGTTGCTCGACGCATTCCGCAAGTCGCTGCAGGCCCGGCTCTTGAATCATTGCACTGGTACCATCCACCCGAGGTTCGTAATGCCACTCGCCGATCGAGGCCAGCAGTTCTCGAAGCTCGCTGCTCTCGCGATGGGCGGTCGGTCGGCCTTTGCTGGTTGGAATCCTTCGCCCGGTGTGCTGATCCTTCGCAAGCTCAAGGCTTCGAGTTCCAAGTGGGTCAATCGGTGATTCTCGTTCGGGCATCTCCGACACTTTGCGTAAACAGGCAGCGAAACCTCCACTGCAACGATCTCGATGAGGCCATAAACGGTAGCAACCTTCACTGAGAGGTGATCGCCATGGCTCGAGTTCCTTGACGGGGGATGGTTCCCAGACTCCTGGATACTGTCCCATCAGCCACTCGACCTGCGACTCATTCTCTTCGATGGAGAATGTGCAAGTCGAAAAGACGAGAAGGCCTCCGAACTCGAGCATTCGGGCCGCCGCCAACAAAATGCGTCGGGCGCGGGCAGCACAGTGCTCGATGTGTTGCGGGCGAAAGGCGGACATATCGTGCTTTCCCCGACTGAGAAGCGACTGGCCACTGCAGGGAACATCCACTATTAGCTTGTTAAACAAATCGGTGCACCGAAGTGACAGGTCGTCCGGATCCTGTTGGCTGATCGCATAGTTGGCTCGACCGGTTCTGGCGAGATTGTACCGCAACACATCCAGTCGCGATTGGATCGTTTCGTTGGCGAGCAGCCCTCCCTCGGGACCCAGGCGCTCGGCGATGGCTGTCGCCTTTCCGCCCGGCGCGGCACACAAATCGCAAACGCGATCACTCGGCTGAATATCGGCCAATCGAATGGGTAGAAAGGAGGCCGCATCCTGAATGTAAAAATCGGCAGCGGCGTATGCCAGGACGCCTCCGGGCCGGACTTCGCGATCGGATACCCAGTATCCTGAGGGAAGCCATGGCACGGGCTCGATCGAAAATGGGATATCATCGACTCGCCGATCGATTCGGAGTCGTATCGCGCGATTCGGAAAAGAATTCAACGCATTCTGAAATGCCGCGAATTCGCCTGGCGGCAGCAGTTTCTCCATGCCTTCGATCATAACAAGTGGCTCATGACTACTTGAAGTCTGAAGCGGTTTGAGCCAAACTCGTAGTCGCTAGCGAAAGGAGTTAGACTGTGGAAACTATTGCACCACCTGCCAAAATGATCAACGGGGAGACTCCCAAAAGGGAAGATGTCCCTGCGGGCGATTGTTTGTGCGATTACTGCACTGCAAAGTGCTGTCGTTATTTTGCGTTGCCCATCGAAGAACCGACCTCGGAGCAAGATTTCGACTTCATGCGTTGGTACCTCTTGCACGATCGCGCCTCGGTTTTCGTCGAGGATGAGGTTTGGTATTTGCTGGTGCATACGACGTGCAAGCATTTGCAAAACGATCATCGATGCGGCATCTATTTGACACGACCACAAATTTGCCGTGATTACACGACGGACAACTGCGAGTTCGATGAGGACGCGGTCTACGAAATGTACTTTGAGACAGCCGAACAAGTCGCTGAGTATGCGGAAGCACGCTTTCATAGTGACGGGGCGTCGATTCGATCGCCCGAACCAGAACTGCTTCCGGTACTCTGATCGCGTCCAGGCCTGATTGGTTGTTCCTCTAACAGCACAAGCGAATAGTCTTGATCGAACCTAGAACTTTGAAGGGCTTCCGCGATTTTCTGCCGGCAGCCATGATTCCGCGCGAGCAATTGATGGAAACCGCTCGCAAGGTCTATCGCAGGTACGGTTTCGTTCCGATCGACACCCCTGCGCTGGAATATCTTGAGGTACTAACCGGCAAAGGATCGGAGGAGACCGATCGGCAGATGTACCATTTCACAGACAATGGTGGTCGCGCGGTTGGGATGCGGTTTGATTTGACGGTTCCGTTGGCCCGATTCGCGGCCCAGCATATCCATGAACTGGGGACTCCGTTCAAACGATACCATATCGGACCCGTTTGGCGCGGTGAGACACCCCAAGCAGGGCGATTTCGCGAGTTCGTTCAATGTGATTTCGACACCATTGGCACGACGGGAGTGGTCTCCGATATTGAGACGGCGTTGGTGATCCACGAGCTGCTTCATGAGCTAGGCATTCAACAATTTCGGCTTCGCATCAACAATCGTCAACTTCTGACTGGATTGCTTGAATCATTAGGCCTACGCGAGCAATCAACCGTGGTGCTGAGAGGGCTCGACAAATTGGAAAAGGTTGGAGTGCCAATGGTCCAGAAGGAGCTGTTGGCTGCCGGGTTGGCGGAATCGCAGATTGAACAGATCCTTCGATTCGCATCCATTCGCGGTACTCCCGATTCGATCCTGAGCGAACTTTCGCAGCAGCTCCACGGCAATGAACTGGCGGAATCAGGAATCGAGCGACTGGACACGATCCAGAAGGCACTGATCGCTGCGCGGGTTTCCGATCAGCACTTCGCCATTGATGTATCCATTGCTCGAGGTCTGGATTACTACACCGGTGTCGTTTTTGAAACCACACTGACGGAGTTGCCGGAGATCGGTAGCGTCTGCAGTGGCGGCCGATATGACAATCTTGCTGACATCTTCACCAAGCAGCATCTTCCCGGGATCGGAGCATCGTTAGGGCTGGACCGATTGCTTGCAGCTTTGGAAAAGCTGGGACGTATCCCATCCAAACCGTCCCCGGCAGAGGTCTTTATCCCGCTGTTTGATGGCGATCGCGTGAGTGACTACATCGAGCTCGCGTCGATCGTAAGAAAAGCGGGAATTCGTTGCGAAGTTTACCCAGAAGCAAAGAAGCTCGGTGTGCAGCTCAAGTATGCCGATCAACGCGGGTTTCAAGTGGCGTTGATCGCAGGGTCAAGAGAATTGGATGCTGGAGTTGTCCAGATCAAGGATTTGCGAAGCAAGACTGCGACGGAGGTCCAATATCGAAATTCTCAGGAAGCGCTTTTGAATGGCATCCAGCTGATGCTGTCCATGAACCGAGGCGATTTGTTGGCGTAATCAAAACTGAAAATCAGCTCCGGGTTGCGAATAGACTGGTAGATAACGGTAGTAGACCTCGAGCGTCAAGCATGCCATGCACGTCGTGTATAGTCTTCCGCCGACATCGTTTGAGTGGTCCCCGTCGAACCACCAGCTTCCAGATGAATGCCCCTGGGTGAGTTGGGTGCGCACCAGAAAGTCTCGCATTTTGTAGTTCCAGGCTTTCCAAGGTGGCCCTCCGTGATGAAACATCACTTGCGTCGCGTAGTAGTTGTAATACATGTCATTGCTTGAGGGACCTTCGTTACCCATATACTCAACAGCCATCGCAATGCTGCGAGCTTCGCGGGATCGGCCCCGAAAGATCTGGATCAACGTACCGATCGCTGTCATGCTCGCGGTCGGCTTACGATCCCGATATCGATACATGAACTCACCCCCGCGACATTTCTCGAGGAATCGATCCACCGATGAGACGGTTCTCTGCGGCACCCCAAGTTTTCCAGCGATCGCGCTCTTGAGCGCCATAACTTGCCAGGCAGCTATCGATAGGTCTCCAGGGGAACCCGGATGGTAGTCCCATCCGCCATCTCGGAATTGGGCATCCACGATATAGTTCACCGCCAGTTGGCAGGATTCCTTTAGCTCGGCCGAATTGCTCATTTGATACGCTTCACACAGCGCGAGCGTTGCGATCCCATGCTCGTACATTTGCGCAAGGGATTCGGTCCCAACCCAGTATCCAGAGCCTGAGTTGGTCTTCAGGTTTTGCTGAAGGAAGTAGATCGCCTTCGAGACATTGGTCCCGTACTCTTCATCGCTGTCCGTTTTGCCAGCGCCCAGGAAGCAGAGCAGTCCTAAACCGGTTGCGGCAATGCGATACGAATCGACGCGATTGCCATCCGGTTCGCATTGACCTTCGCAACTGCTTTCAAAGCTCAAGGACCATGAACCGTTGTTGAGCTGATGTCGAGCCAAGTACTCCAAGGCTCGCTCCACCGCTGCCTCGCTCTCAGGGCTGCCACCATTCTCCAAGGCAAGACGAGCGCGGTTTTCCTTCTTTCTTCCATCCAAAGAAGTATCCGCGAATCCGAGGTTGCCTCCCCCGAGAGGTAGCTGCAAGTCGGACGATAGCTCCGGCTGCAAGAATGCGGATGGAATTTCAGGAGGAACTGTCTGCAGGTTCACCGGTGCGGCACCCGGAATGGCGCCGATGTTGGGGAAGGTAGACGTCGCGTCATCCGGCTGCGGCTCAACCTCCATGGGAGCTCGGTCCGCCAACTCGAGAGTCGGCATGTCTTCTTGACTCAACTGTCCAGACTCGATCGTCAGTGATTGCCCGACGATTCCGATCCCTACGGACCATGCGGCCAAGCCTACCAAAATCAGCAGGTGAAGAACGAAGCTGCAGAGGCCCGCAATCCAGTCTCGTTGGGATTTCAGATCAGGCATCCGCCACTCCCGAAGCATCAAGGGCTAGCCAACCAGTTTAACCCCGGCAACAGTTCCATGCAGACTGCGATCATCGAGCAAGCCGACTTTTCTTGGAAGTCCGATGCGACAAAGCCAACCGTTAGGAATGTAATGATCATCCCTTGCCGCTCAAGACTTGAACCGCCAGCCCGAGCATGCTCAATCCGTTGAAGCAGGCGTGAACGACGATGCAGGGCAGAATGCTCTTTCGCAATTGAAACAATCTTCCCAACACAATGCCGAAAACGATTAACGGTAGCCAGCTAACTCCATAACCGAAATGAGCCAACCCGAAAATGATACCACTAACAATGGCTGGCCACCAAGGCGGAAAGGGTTTCGTTGCTGCGTCATTCTGGATGGATTCCGACGTGACACCGGCACTTAGGGGAAATGCGATCGGTGGCGCATAGGGATTCTCCCTCGTCCTAACCACTTCGTTCTCGGATGGATCGGCTGAAGAGTCGGAGTCCCTATCGACGACGACTTGCGTCTCATGGTTTCTTCGTCCGAAAAAAATCGTGCGCAGATCACCACGAGACGACCGGACCGAGTCCAGCCAACCGATGAGCAATGCCCGAAACGCAAATTCTTCCCAAAGAGGTGCACCGATCACGGCACCGATGAATAGCAGTGGGAACGCCCATGGATGATCGCGCATTGAGTCGATCACTGGGTGTTCGTATTCAACCTTGGTGAACCGGACCGCGACCTGTGACAAGATCAGTATCACGGGGGTTGCGAGCAGAAATGCGATCAGTCCGACTCGGAGATCGATTCGCCACCCCGACCCGGGCAGACCGATCAATACTGGTGGTGCACCAGTACGAGCGAGCACCAACAAAACCGCGAGGATGCCTCCAAATAGTAGTGACAAAGTCAAAACGGGAGTGAGCCAAGTTGGAGTCTTGTCTGGTTTGGCAACAGGTTGCGATACAGAGTCTTGCTCGATCAAAAGGGACGCGGTTGCCGGCTTCTGTTTCGGTACCCCTGAAACGGATTGCACGAAACCGAGTGTCAATACTTGGGCCACGATCATGCATGCTGCGCAGCCAATCAAGTCCACAAGCCCAATGCGAGCCGTTGGGCAATCCCGTTGCCATCCTGACCAGAGCCAAAGTGCCTGTCGGTTTCTAATGGCCCACGACCAGGCGTAGAGCGACGCGAAAAGAAATCCCAAAAACGCGAAGGCGAAAAGGGCTGCCAGGAGCGATGGTTCCGGAGTGTCAGCAGGACCAGTTGTCATGAATCCTTCTGAACCGTCTCACGAGGTTTAGGAGGGTCGGTTTTCGTGCCACCCCCGGTCCGTACAACGAGCAGAACGTATTCGATCGCCGAAACGACCGTCAGAACGATGGCCAGCCAGAGCAAGGCTTGGGTCGTGTACGACAACCACATAGGGCACGTGTCATAACTCAAGGCGAGCAAGGCAGAGACCACGGCCGCACACTGTGCGACCATCTTCCATTTTCCGAGCTGCTTTGCGGAAAAGTCACCCCCTTTACCTTCGACCATACCTCGCAAGCTCGTGACCAGCAACTCTCTTGCAACCACAAGGGTGGCTACCCAAGGAGCCACTGGAGATGCCGGTGCGCCAACCAAGGCGATCATCGCTCCGCAAATGATGACCTTGTCAACGAACGGATCCAGGATACGTCCAAGCTTTGTGACCTGTTGGTATCTTCGCGCCCACCAACCATCGATCCAATCTGTCGAAGCGGCCACGATGAATACGATGGCGGCAGTAATCCATGCCTGGTATTCAATCAGCCCGCACACGGCGATCGCAAGAATCAAACGGATCGCGGACAACGCGTTGGGAACATTCCATGGTGACGGCTCATTCGGCGCAACCGCAGTGGAATCCGTCATGGGTCGTTTATCCCCTCGCATACGCGGGGGTACTTTCGAGAGCAACCCCAACCAAGTCGTAGTCTTTGAACGAAACGATCTCGCAGTTGATAAGGTCCCCTGCTTTCAGAGGAGATCCTGGGGACTCCGTGACATAAACACATGCGTCGACATCGGGAGCATCTGCATAGGAGCGTCCTAACCACACGTTGTCAGTCCCCTCGACCGCCTTGTCGATCAATACCGGGAGAGCTTTCCCGATTTGGCGTTCGCACCAAGCGAAAGCGTTCGCTTGCTGAATGGCCATCAATCGATTGCGGCGCTCTTTCTTGACTCTCTCGGGGAGATGTCCATCGAGTTTGGCTGCAGGTGTGTCCGACTCGATGGAATACGTGAAGACCCCGAGTCGTTCAAAATGCATTTCTTCAACGAAGGCCTCCAGTTCATCCGCTTGTTCGTCGGTTTCCCCTGGGAAGCCCGAGATCATGGTCGTTCTCATGACCAGGTTTGGAATCCGCTCGCGAAGTTTGGAGACCTGCTCATAGGTCGATTCGCGTGTCACGCGTCGGGCCATGCGTTTAAGCATGGTATTGTTGATGTGCTGGAGAGGCATATCGATGTAGGGAAGGATTCGTTTCGCCGACGCGATGGTAGAAATCAGGGCATCGTTGATATACATGGGGTAAAAGTACATCAATCGAATCCAATCGATCCCTTCGACCTCGTCCAGTTTCTCAAGAAGCTCTCTCAATCTTGGTTCACCAAACATGTCCATGCCGTAGTAAGTCGTGTCCTGAGCCACAATGATCAGTTCACGTACCCCGCGATCGGCTAAGCGTTGAGCCTCGACCAGCACATCGTCCATCGGCTTGCTGGCGTGTTTACCTCGCATTCTGGGGATCGCGCAGAAAGTACAGAGGCGATCGCAACCTTCGGAGATCTTCAGATATGCGAAATGGGGAGGGGTCACTTGGAGACGCAAGTGATCGGACAAGGCCCGTACCGGTGCGGGTCGAAAAATGGTTCGCTGTTCATCGAGCCCATCCATGATGCGTCCCACCAGATGGCTGATCTCATCGCGGCCAAAGACTCCGACGAGGCCATCGATTTCCGGTCGAACTTCGAGCAGCTTTTCATGCTGTCGTTCTGCCAGACAGCCTGTGACGACCACTCCGCGAATCTTTCCGGATCGCTTCAGCTCCAACATCTGGTCGATGGCCTGCAGCGATTCCTTGCGGGCGCTGTCGATGAAGCCGCAGGTGTTGATGACCACGAAATCCGATTGTTCAGGGTCTTGGACTAACTGGTAGCCGTCCTGGTGGAGGATACCCAGCATTTGTTCGCTATCCACGAGGTTTTTAGGACACCCCAGCGAGATGAAGGCATAGGTGCCCCGTTTTCCCGAGGCGATAAGGGACTCGACGGGTAACGAAGCAGCTTGCTGATTATCGACAATGGGAAGCGAACGCATGCACAGACTCGAGGAGACAATAAAACGACCGAGACGACCTAGAAAGATGATACCAATCGGCTTTGAAGCAACCAGCGCAAATTTGCTGACGCGCCGTTCAGAAGATGCGATTTCTGAGGGTTTTTCGGGCCGTAACGGATAGAACGATGGGGGGCGGACCGGGTTTTTCATGCTGTGCCGGTTGTACTTGAGCCGTTTCGCGAAAATCTTCGCGGGCCCCTTGGAATCCGATTTGACACGCTAGCATCTGGACGATGTTCGTTGCGGTCAACTTGCATCGTCAACGGAAAGACGGTGCCGTGGCAACCGATTGGGGCGAACGGCTTTTGCTGACACGCTCGATCGAGATTCAGAATTGGTCATGGATGCCACGTCTACGGATAGACGTTTAAAAGCAAGGAGCTTTTCGGTGAAATACACATTCGTTCGCGGTCTGGCATTGACGTTAGGGGCTTGCACCATCCCCAGTGCCGCCATGGCTCAATACACGGTGGGTGAACCCGGGGCAGGTTTGTCGAGTGGTGCATACAACCCACTCCCCAATTCCGGAGTGGCTTCGACGATGATCCCCGGCGGTACCGCAGGTTACCAGTCGGTAGGTACTGTAGGGAGCGGTGTTCCCAATGCGCCACTACCCAGTACAGCGTCGTCTGCTAGCCCCTTTTCGGGCTATCCCGCACCGTCTTCGAATGGCCCAGCCCCGATCGGCAACAATCTGATTCTGAGCCGCAACAGTGTCCTCGGACAAGATGCAGAACCTTCGGTGCAGCCCGATGTTGCGTCTGCGGCAGCGGCTGCAAGTCCCACGACGTCATTGAACACGAATGTTTCGTGTCCGGATACGTGTTTTGCGCCTCCGATGCGATCTCTGTCGCCTTGGATTTTTGGTGCCAATGCATTGGTCTTCGACCGGCTTGATCGGGACTGCATGCCACTGACGTACAATTCCAACGATCCCACTTTCCCGATTCTTTGCACGCAATTGGTCGACATGCCGACCACGGGCGGCTTCGAACTCTTTGGTGGCCGGTACTTTGGTTGTGGGCGATACGCAGTCATCGGCAGCTACTGGGGTGTCTTTAGCCCACAACAGCACGCCTCGATCACCCCCTCTGCCGGAATCGATCTGACATCCGCATTACCGTTCACGATTGACTCGCCCTACGGTGGTGCCACGTCCGGGCTCGAAATGTCCTCACAATGGGTTTCGGACTGGTTCGATCAAGCCGAGTTGCATCGAGTGACGCGGGAGCAAAGCTTCCAGAATGCGGAAGTAAACTTCGTATCGTTTGCGCTGGGAGGCGGAGCTCGCCAACCGTTCGGAAACGACTGCAAGCCAGGCCTCTTTGGATCGAGTTGCGGCAGCGACTGCGGACCCGGGCCAACAGGCGC
>JALOQW010000404.1 GCA_025459275.1 Pirellula sp. | reverse complement strand
GTTGCCCCGGAACGCAGCTAGCGCTTGCGGCTCAGGGCGTTGTCAACCAAGGGCCGTCGCAGATCCGCCGTCAGCCGCGGGCGCTAGCCGCGTTATTGGGACGGTCCATGAGATCACAGCTGCCGCAATCTTTGGGGTGCAGTGAGCGACAGCCGTTTTGAACAAGGCGTTGCCCCGGAGCGCAGCTAGCGCTTGCGGCTCAGTGCGTTGTCAACCGCGGGCCGTTGGCAGCCGCGGGCAACGGTCACGACTTGGTCAAATCGTTCAACAGCCGAATGAGATTGGCTTCGGTCTCGTCTCCGGAGCCTACGAATATCTTGATGATGGTGCCATCCCGATCGATCACCACGGTTTGCGGGATAGCTTGAACCGCATACTGCTTCGAAAACGAGCCGTCTACATCCAAGGCAACCGTGGGGGTAATTTCGAGTCGTTCGAGCAGCATTCGGATCCGGTCTTCTGTTTCCTCAAGATTGACGAAAACCACTTTAACTCCTGCGTCTTCGTATTCTCGCGAGATCTGGTGAATGCGCGGCATGCCTTGAAGGCACGGTCCACACCAAGATGCCCAGAAGTCCAATATCAGGATCTGGCCTCTATAATCCGCAATCCGAAACGGTGTTCCATCTAACTTCAATAAATCCTGCTCTGCTGCTTGCTGGCCGATCAAGCGATCCAACGCGGTATCCGATGGTGCATCGTTTTGTTCTGAGCCTTCGTTAACGAATTTCGGATCAGCTGCGTTCTGTAGTTTCCATTTTCCGAATCTGTTCCGCGAGGCATCCAATCGAATGGAATTTCCGAGCACGAGTCGGTTCACTTTCTCCCATGGCAACGTGCATTTCCCAAGTACCGGATGTTCACCGGACAGAGTCTCGCGTGTGACGCTTTCCGGGGAGATTGAGACACGGGCTCCTTGATCAAGGATGACTTGATAAAGTCCATCCATTTCGCTGTCGTTCGCCTCGTTGCTTGTATCCGCAGTAACCGTATCTTCGGAAGGTGGAGAGTTTGGTTCTGGGGTTGCAGTGGGCGGTGCAGGCTCAAGCCAAATGATTTCCGCGACGTTCTTCATGGTCAATGTTCGCTCTTCACCGCGTACTTCCATCGTCAATTCATCACGATTGAACGACATCAAACGTCCTCTCAAGAGATCTCCGTCTCGAGCAACCACGAGATGGGTCGGTGGGTTTTTCCGTTGCACTCGTGGCAGGGTTAGAAGTCGCGCTCGTGTGGCTCGATCGAGAGCATCAGCGCCCTGGAAATCGACGATTCGCATACCTCGAACGTGCGAGGCAGGCACGTCTGTCTTCTCAAAAAGGGGAGACTGGAACACAACATTCTCTTCATCTCCAGCCATGACTTTGCCTGGAAAACAATCTCCGGAGACAAGAAAGAGACTCGGATCGTCTGGATGGAGTTCGCGACTAAGAATGGGTTCGGGTCTCGGCATATCAGCACGAATCACTGCCAATGGGACCGAAGATGACTTTTTCTTGGCTGAAACCTGCGGAAGTAGGCCCAAAGGTTCGATGGCTCCGCTCGCTTGCGGATGAATCGGAGACGAGATCGAACCATGAACAGGAAGCCATGCGAGGGTACGATGCCCAGCCTCAGTCAAATGGACGGAATCCACGTTTCCCGTAGAGACGACATTCTCCGTCAATAAACGCATCGAAAAACCTGGCCCGGCGATCGGCTGCTCTGTCTCTTTATCAGCGTCCGGTGAGGCTGTGGACTGAACTCGAATGACACGATCGATTCCATCCCATGGAATGCATAACGGACGCTCTCCATACTGAAGGCATATTTCCATCGCATCCGCGCGAGAAGAAATCGACTCCGTAGCAAATCGCAAACCGTTCGCCAAATCGACCCGCACGAGATTGGGACGCGGGGTTGAATTGGGATTGGTGGAATTCTCGGGAAACTCGATCCGTTCTATTTCTGATAGCGAAATGGTGGTCACGACGTCGTTAGCGCCGCGAACTTGAATTTCCAACGGAGTTGCTCCCGGCTCGATACGACCTAAGAAGGTACCGCGCGTACGGGTCATGACTTCGGTCAATGTCGGATCCGCATCCACCAATTCCGCCGGAACTGAGAAGGGTCGATCTGAAATGCGCAGTTCGCGGAGAGTCAAGCCACCCAGGGCTGTATTGGTAAAGCTGAATTTCGTTCGGCCTACAATACGCTCCGCAGGGTTACCCTTGATTCGCCCCAAAACCTGATCATCCAGCATCAAGACATAGGCTCCCTTGTCTGCATCGCATAGCAATCGCAACGACAGGCTAGGCTCTTGGGGATAAGGGATCTGAACACTAGCGACGTCGGCGTCGCGGCTGTTTTCAACGAGCAGCGTAATATTGAGAAGATTCTTGTTTTGCAGCTTGCGGACTTGCAATTCCATACGCCGCGGTTCGCCGATGGTCAGCCACCAGTTGACCGTCGGCTGCTCCCAAGCAACATCCAAGTCAATCGTCGCCAAAGAGGGGAGACTAGCCCATTGAGAAATGGTCGTGCCGCTCGTGTCCGTCGAGATCTCACCGGCCTTCAAAAACCACTTCGTTGCCTTCCCATTCTTTGGTGCAGGGAGCACTTGTTCCCAGGCATCTGGCTTTAAGACTTGAATGGGTTCACGAGAAGCCGAGAAGATCCGAAGAATGTTCTTCACGTCGGTCAACGGGATGGTTTCCATCCCAAAACTTGGAATCGTGACGGAGATGCGCTGGTCGTCGATGGAGGCAATGTCTCCACTCAGGGTCACACCTGAGTGTTGTTCGATAGCGAAGACGTTCGAAGCATCGGCAAGTCCGAAGCTCGAGGCATTCGCGGTTGGCGTCACTCTTTCGATCTTGTCCAAATGTGCCCATGGAAATTCCAAAGGCCCGAGGAAACTCGGGCAACTCCACTGAACACGATCGGGTTGGTCGGCGGCACTCGGCAACCCGCGGTAAATGTCGCCTCCTTGAATACGGAGCATCCATGCGGTGTCGACACCTGCGGATCGCTTGCCTATTGGGTCCGCTGCCGATGCATTCCATGCAGCGAGTCCCGGCAGAACCCAACATAGGAGCAGCAACACGTAGGGGAGCAGGGGTCGATTCATCAGCGTTCGTAGATTGGCAGGAAACGAAAGTTCAATGCGACGGATAGAAGATTCATGGCAGTTGCCACAGCCGGACCGTAATTGCCATCGAAATGACCATCGCTCCGTTGCTTCTCCTTGAGTTCTCGAATCAGCACTTTATTCCACTTTTCCCAAGCTTCGATGTCTGCTTGGAACAAGGCTTGGGCTTTGTAATACGCAGTGTATTCGCCGTAGTGATCCGATGTTTCGGAAACATCGCTGGCCTTGAGAAAGGTGGAGGTGGCTTTGAACTCTTTCAAGTCTTTTCGACCTGAGATGGAGTAGACGAGCGTAGCGATGGAAACACGAGCCGGGGAGTTATCGAATCCCCCCAGTCCGCCTGTATAGGCAACTTGCCCACTCGGGGAAGTCATCGACTTGAAGTACTCGACGGCGCGATCAATCGACTTGTCAGGGACTTCAATACCCGCGTTGCGAGCAGCGAGCAGCCCGACCAGGACCGCCCCAGACACGGATGTATCGGCGTCGGTAGCGTCCGGTGAATATCGCCATGCGCCGATACTGTTCTTGTTCTGGCTGGTCACTGCCGTGCGGACTGCCAGTTCGAGTGCCTGACCGATCGTGCGCCGCTTCGATTCGTCGACTTGGCTGCCGATCCATAGCTTCTCTTCGTCGCAAGCTCCATAGGCCTCCGCCAGAGCGAGCATCGCGAAACCGTGGTGGTACATACTCGGGCCGATGTAGCCTGTCTTGCCGTTCTGATCTTCGATAATCGAACGAAGAGCACGACTCATCGTCTCGGCGTAGATTCCGTGATTCGGATCATCGCCATAAGCGAGAAACGCCATGGTTGCGAGCCCTGTGACCCCCGGCCCCGATTCGCCTCCACTGGATTTCCAACGTCCGGTCGCGTCCTGCTGGTTCTGCAACCATTCGAGGCCACGTTCATACATCTCTCGTACATCGCGCGAGACTCCTTGCCCTTGGACTGCATTCTCACGCCAAGGAGGCTGCGCGACGACCATTACCGACGATACGAAAAAGAGTGCCGATGCCATCAACCAAACGAACCAGTTGGAGCTTGCCCCCTTCAATCTATCGATGCGCATCATTCGGGTAGTTCCCAGACCATAACAGGTTGTATGTCATTGGTGACTTCCAACGGTTGCTTCAGGCGTTCGCGTTGCGATTGAGTCAAGTATTCGTTCTGAAGGTTTGCGGGCATGTCCTGCAGTTGAGCCCATGCCATATCCAGAGTAGTCCAACCTGGAGGATTCGCGTTCGCGACCGCTTCGAGTTTTTGAAGTTGTTGGCTGTCCAGGCCGAGAACTCGCGACACCTTGAGTAACGTGTCGAGTCGCTGCACTTGGTTCCGATACTCGAGACGCCGTTTCTCATCGGATTCAACGATTTCCAATTGATCGACATCCAAGTTGCTATAGAGCACTTTC
>JALOQW010000403.1 GCA_025459275.1 Pirellula sp. | reverse complement strand
AGCGGTGCGGAAATCGACTGGGTCATGTCGCAAGGGGTGGAGATGTTGGTCTTGTCCGGTGATTTGGTCGATGATGCCGAGGCGGTCCCTCATCTCAGCTTGGCACTTGGAGAGTTGCCTCCTGAACTTCCAAAGTTCTTCGTGCTCGGCAATCACGATCGAGCGCATGATTTGGTTGAACCGGCTAGGGACGCCATGACCGCATTGGGTTGGTTGGATGCAGGTGCTCAAGATTGGTGGATTCCCCTGAGAAGCAGTCAGGTTCTTGTGGTCGGAAACGAGTTGCCCTGGCTGGATCGGCATGCCTCGCCTCGGAGCATCGACCCGGCTCGAGGAGTCTTTGGGGACTCCGCTCCTCCGGGGTTGATCCTCGGAATCTCCCATTCGCCTGACCAACTGCCGTGGGGGCAATCGTTGGGATGTCAGTTGCTTCTATGTGGCCATACACACGGTGGGCAGGTGCGTATCCCAGGGGTTGGTCCCATCATCGCACCGAGTTGGCATGGAAGCCGATTTGCTTCGGGGGTGTTCTTTAAGGCCCCGACGGTCATGCATGTCAGCCGAGGGGTGTCCGGTACCCACCCACTTCGCTGGCGTTGTCCTCCTGAAGTATCCGTTTTGGAACTCGCTTGTGCCAGCTAGCCTTTGCCAACGAACGGGATTTCCGTGTACCCTACTGGCCGTTCCATCGACGAACCGTTAGGGTGATGTCGAGAGTTTGTGACCCCTCAAGGATGCCAGGCAATGGATCAGGATCGATCCTGGATCATTCGCACAACGGATCTGAAGGTCGGTACGATCTTCAGTTTCGATCTCACGGACCGCAGTGGCCGTGTCGTGCTGAAGTCCGGACAGCCCTTTAGCGAACCCATTCGCAAGCGATTGCTCGCAGCAGGCGTGGACTCTGTGACCATCATGGTCATGGCCAAGGGTGAAGACTCCACACAACTCCTGTTGGAATGCTACGACGAGGAGGTGGTTCAGCGACTGCAAGCCAATCTGATCCAGACCGAACAAGCGCTACGCTCATTCATGGATGAACTCAAGCAGGAGCATCGCGCCGACACCGAAGGCCTCCGTTCGCAATTGGACACGTTTTTCGTGGAAGCTGGTCGCGATACCTCGGCCGCGTTGGGTGTTCTCGCGGCACGCTGGAACCAGGAGTTAAGCGAAAACGCGGTTTCGTTGATGTCCCGTTCAGCCCGACTCTCCTGGATATCCATGGTAACAGGGGTCGTTATGGGGTTGAGCGCCTCGGATATCGTATCGATGGGGCTCGCGGGCTCGCTCCACGATGTGTCGATCCTGTTTCACCCTGAATGGTTGGATGAAGAATTTCGACGATCGAACACACGACAGTTCTGGGCAGATTTCCAACGGCATCCGATCGAAAGCGCTGAGATCTTGAGGCAGGCCTCTGGATTGAACGAACGGATCCTCATGAATGTGACTCAAGTCCACGAGCACTTGGATGGCTCCGGTTATCCGCGTGGATTGCGAGCCACACAGATCCTACCCACAGCTAGGGTGCTGAACGTCGTTGACGCCTATCTCGAAATCGTGGAACCGTTGTTTCGAATGCATGGCGTAGTGCCGTCCGACGCGCTGGCGCAAATTTGTCTTCATGCGACACAAGGCGTATTCGACCGGGATGTGACACATGCCTTGATCGAGGCTCTGTCGTTGTATCCGATCGGCACCGAAGTGGAATTGAGCGATTCGAGTCGTGCGATCGTCGTTCGGAGCAATTCCGAAAGTCCCTTGCAACCGGTGGTGCGTCTATTGGACAGTTCCCATGCAGTCACCGATCTTCTTCAAAGCAACCTTAAGATTCAGGGGCCCGCTCTTGGTGGGCCAGGCCGACGACGGCGTATTTCGAAGTTGGAAATGCAGATTCCGCTATGGGATGTAAGCACAAAACATGACATTCTATGAGGAAGAACCACTCAGAAAGGCGGGGGCAGACTGGCAGGAAGGATCCAAAACTGAGATAAATATCTGAGATCATCGCTCGCCGCGCGTGCCCCACCAGAACAAAACTTTCGTTGAGAAACGATGAAGAACTCGGATGTAACAGACGATCCCACCTCGCTGGAGGAGAAAACAGAGCGCTGCCAGCAGTTGATCGGCTATCGCTTTCGAGACCCAGCGCTGGTCGTTTCAGCATTGACTCATGCCAGTGTTGCATCGAGTCGCACGCACTCCAACGAGCGTATGGAGTTTCTTGGGGACGCGATCCTAGGCGTGGTGGTCTGCGAGCATATCTTTCGCATGTATCCCGAATACCTCGAAGGGGAATTGACCAAGATCAAGTCGGTCGTCGTCTCCCGCCGAGTCTGTGCCAAGATCTCGAAGAAACTTGGGCTCGAACGCTGCTTGCATGTGGGGCGCGGCATGATGCGTCACGGAATGCCTCGCTCCCTCTTGAGCGATGTCTTCGAAGCCATCGTCGCCGCAGTCTATTTGGACGGTGGTATGGAGTCCGCGCGGGAATTTATTCTGTCCCATATCGAGCCTGAAATTCGCATGGCTGCCGAAGGACAAAGCGGTGGCAATTACAAATCGTTACTGCAGCAGATCGCTCAGGGAGATATGAAAGGAACACCGGTCTATCGGCTCGTAGGTGAGAGTGGACCGGACCACAGCAAGTACTTCGAGGTCGCGGCCGAGATCTCAGGTCGACGATTCGCTTCCGCATGGGGTCGGAATAAAAAGGAAGCCGAACAACGAGCCGCCGGCAATGCGCTTGCTCAAATCCGTGGCGAGGAGCCCCCCTTCGTTTCCAATCGATTCGTCGGTCAAGCCAAAGACTCGCACGACAACGACTGACCGGTGACGGCTACAATACGGCATTGGTGTCTGTTGCCTTACTCAACTGGATATCTCCCACATGGTGGTTTTTACTCGCTTGATCCGTAGCGTCGCGCTTTTATGGATCGCTCTATTCGTCTCGGCAGAATCGGAATGGGCTTCTGGGCAAGACAAGGGTATTGATGATTTTCCGAAACTCCAGCGCAACACTGATTGGCCTTGGTGGCGTGGGCCCATGCGGAATGGGATTGCGATCGACCAAGATATCCCCATCGAGTTTGGAGAGAAACGGTCGCTCCAATGGCAATGTGAACTTCCGGGTCGCAGTCATGGATCGCCGATCGTTGTTGGGCAACGTGTGTTTCTACCGGTCGCGGACGAGAAGGATTCCACCCACTCGGTGATCGCGGTCGATCGTACCAACGGTAAAGTGCTGTGGCGGACCGAAGTCAATCGGGGTGGATTTCCGACCAAGAATCATCCCAAGAACACCGAGGCGTCCCCCACACTGGCTAGCGACGGTGAGCGATTGTTCGGTTGCTTCTTTCATCATGACGCGATTCACCTCGTCACCCTCGATTTGGATGGGCAATTAATCCGTAACCAACGGCTCGGATACTTCAAGCCGAAGATGTTTGAATATGGGTATGCCCCTTCGCCATGTCTGTATCAATCGAACGTGATCGTTTGTGCCGAGTTCGACGGCGATAGTTTTCTGGTCGCCATCGATCGGGAAACCGGAAAAGAGGTATGGCGAACCGAACGCCCCAAGAGCATTTCCTTTTCCTCGCCCGTGGTGGCCCATGTGGCTGGACGCGATCAACTACTGATCAGTGGCAATCTCAAATTGAGCTCGTACGATCCGACTACCGGAGAGCTCCTTTGGGATGTCGAAGGGACAACGAATGCCACCTGCGGCACGATGGTGTGGGACGGAGACATCGTCGTGGCAAGTGGCGGCTATCCCAAAGCGGAGACGATTGCCGTGAAGGCAGATGGAAGCCGACAGGTTCTGTGGCGCAATGCGCAGAAGTGTTATGAGCAGTCGATGATGATGACGAATGGCTTTGTGTATGCGTTGACCGACAAAGGAGTCCTCTTCTGTTGGGACGCTCGCAATGGTGAACAGAAATGGCTCCAGCGATTGAAGGGACCGGTCAGTGCATCACCGGTCTTGGTGCGAGACCGAATCTATTGGGCGAACGAGCAAGGAACCCTCTATGTTTTCTCGGCCAATCCAAATGCGTTTCAGCTGTTGGCCGAAAATCAAATTGGGGACGAATCCTTTGCCAGTCCCGCCGTATGCGGAGGGCAGATTTTCTTGAGAGTAGCTCGAAGCTCAGATGGAATCCGGAAGGAAGTCCTGATGTGCTTTGCCCAGTAAGGACTTCTGCTGGCCAACGTAAGTCTCTGCCTTGTTGTCGGTTTAAAGTCGGGAGGACTGGCAGAACTTCAGCCCGGACCGACAGGTCCGGGTAACGTGCCCCACTGTGGCATAGGCTCCAAATAGTGGCATAGGCTTCTAACTTGTGATTCGTTCAGTGCGTTCTTCCCCACAGGCAGGATGCATACGCCACTTTCAAACACCCCAGTGCGGAGCAGAGTGTTCAAGTTCACATCACCCTGGGGATCACCCTGGGGACACTCCCCATAGCCTCAGCCGTCTGCCCCAGTCGCCTTAGCAGGCATTCCGCAATGAGCGGCCAGCGAAAAGTGTCTGTCCCCATGGAGCCTC
>JALOQW010000402.1 GCA_025459275.1 Pirellula sp. | reverse complement strand
CCGCATCGAATTCAACGTTCCGTTGCAGACCTTCGTAGGGCTTGGCCCCGGGCAGTTGTTGAGTCGACGCATAGGTAACTCTAACCCCATCGCTTCAAGCCCCATATCTCAGTCCTCGCCCCGCACTCCTGGACCTGCAACGGAGAGTGGTTCGTCCCTGCAATGTCTACATCTCACGTTTCTAGGCCGAGTCGAAGGAGCGATGCAACAACGAATGGTGTCGTTCTTCGACAAAATCGATTCGTTGCTCGGTCCGATTCCGGATTGGAATGGGGCTGTCGATGTGCGGATGGCGGAAACCTTAGCTCCCAATCAATCGCGACTCTTATGCGATCAGTTGAATTTGTTCGATGCGTCCGGGCTAAGCTACAACCAGAGTCGCATGGGTTCATCAAAAGCAGCATGGGAACTGGATGCCCTCGGCAATGCTCAATTAGCAAGCCGTACCGATTCGGGAGATGTCATCGTCGACGCCAATCGTATCGGTTATGCGGCATTGGATGATACCGTTCGTATCGAGGGCTCGACCCGGCGCGGAGCAACCATTCGCCGTCTTCCACTCGGCAACCAACGGACCGAAGTGGATGAGTTCCAAGTGAGTTCTGCAACCATGAGATTGAAAACAGGCCAGTTGGATGCCCAGATTCGCAGAATCGAAGGCTCATTGCCTCCCCAATTCCAGCGTCCTATGGACATTCAAAACTCCCCATCATCGCCATCCGGTAATGCTTCACCGAACGGGACGCCACCTTCCTCGGCGCTCCCAAGCCCTCGGGACTTCAACCCTCTTCAACCACGCGGTGGCGGGCGATAATGCGACGGGTGCTTGTAGGCTGGGTATAATTTGGCAAGGCGTGTGTTGCCCATGCATTATTCAAGCAGACATCCGAAACAATAGAAGGCAGGCCATGAACGTGTTATCACAAGCCCCCCCCAGCAAGACGGTTTCATCGGGCACGTTTCGTGTGCTTCTCCAAAAAGAACAATTGGTCTTCTCGTCGGCTCACTTCATCACCTTCGCTGGAGATATATGCGAGTGCCTTCATGGCCACAATTACGGTCTCAAGGCGGAAGTCGAGGGATTGCTGGATGACAATCGATATGTGATCGATTTCATTGCGTTTCGGGACACCCTAGCCCAAATCTCCAAGCAACTCGATCACCATGTTCTGCTTCCTTTGCATCATGCTGAGATTCTCTTGGACGCCCAAGAACATGAGGTAACGGTTCGCTTCAGAAACAAGCGATGGGTCTTTCCGCGAGAGGATTGCATGCTGCTCCCCATTATCAATACGACGGCCGAGGAAATCGCTTGGTGGGTCGCCAACCAGGTTCGGGACACGCTCTACCCCGAAATCGGTGATCGACTCACGTTCATTGAAGTGGGAGTGGACGAGAATAACGGTCAGTGGGGATACTGCCGTTTGCCATGGTCGTCCGCAACCTAGCGGATGTAACGGAACTGACAGTACGATCGCAAATAGTCAACTGGCTCGACGCGAACGCCGAGGATCGATAGTGCGCTACCGAATGACCGGTCCTTCGGCGCGTCCTCATCTTACCCCCTGGATCGTATGGTTCGACGCGAGTCACCGATGTCCGCGATTTCCGAAGGTGTGCATAAATCTGCCGTGTTGCTGATGGCCCTCGAGGAGGACGACGCTGCGACCTTGATGAGCAGACTCCCCGCCAAGCAGGTCGAGTTGGTCTCCCTAGCTATCGCACAGATGGAGGAAGTACCCGGCGAAACCCAAGAGCAGGTGATCCAAGAGTTCTTGGGAGGGCAAACGAGCTCCATCACTCACGCTGCTGGGGGACTGGATCGAGCCAAAACGCTGGTCAAAAAAGCGTTCGGAAAAGACGCATCGGAAATGCTGAATATGCTGCAGCAGACCATCGAGTCGCTGCCCTTCGCGTTCCTTCAAAAAGAAGATCCGCAGAATATCCTGTCTTTCATCTTGGACGAGCATCCCCAAACGATTGCGGTCGTGATCAGTCACGTACCACCCGCAACCGGAGCCGCCATCCTCAACGGGCTGCCGCAGCAGAAACAGCTGGCCGTGATCCGACGCATTGCAGAAATGGGCCAGACCAACCCGGACGCAATCGAAGAAATCGAACGCGCCTTGGCCGTGCGATTGTCGATGGTCTCAAGCCAGTCGTTCCGCAAAGCAGGTGGTGTCCCTGCTGTCGCTGAAATTCTCAACGTCACCGATCGGGCCACCGAACGCCTCGTTCTCGATTCACTGAACAAGGAAAGTCCAGAGCTGGTCGAGGATATTCGCCGACTGATGTTCGTCTTCGAAGACATCTCGAAGCTCGGTGACAAGGACATCCAAACCCTCCTCAAGAACGTCGAAACCTCGCAATGGGCCATGGCTCTCAAAGGTGCGAGTCCGGCCTTGCAGGAAAAGATCATGCGCAACATGTCCCAACGAGCGGCGGAGATCTTGAAAGAAGAAATGGAGTTCTTGGGCAAGGTCAAAGTCAGCGAGGTCGAAGGGGTCCAGCAAAAGATCGTCGACGTCGTCCGGTCACTGGAGGAAATGGGACAACTCTCACGACCATCATCCACTGCCGAAGAGGAGTTCGTTTCGTAGCCAACGCGGGACAACCAAGCGGCTAACAGGCTGTCCTCGAAACAGAAATCCTCGCATGGATTCCCTGCGTTGGGATCTGGTGCTGTACAATAGGCATTCGAAAGGAACACCAGAGCGATGGTCGCTGTTGAGCAGTATTTGAAGCCTGAACTCGCATCGCAGATCAAGCGATTGGATCTGCGCGCGCAGATGATCGTCAAGGGATTTCTGCAAGGCATTCACGCCAGCCCCTACCAAGGCTTTTCCGTCGAATTCAGCGAGCATCGACGCTACAGCCACGGCGATGATCCGAAAGACATCGATTGGCTCGCCTATGCCAAGACCGATCGCTATTACGTCAAGAAGTTCGAGGCGGAAACCAACATCACGGGTTACATCGTGATGGACACCAGCCAGTCCATGGCGTACACGTACCGCCAGCAACTAACAAAACAGGAATACTGCATCTGTCTTGCGGCAGCACTCACGTATTTAATGCTGATGCAGCAAGACCCGATCGGTCTCGTAACCTTCGACAACAAGATCCGCGCTAGCCTCTTTCCAAGATCGCGACGCAGCCAATTCGCCGCCATT
The DNA here is from genome assembly GCA_025459275.1 of Pirellula sp. Taxonomy (GTDB): domain Bacteria; phylum Planctomycetota; class Planctomycetia; order Pirellulales; family Pirellulaceae; genus JBKCUI01. The sequence continues at coordinate 1,374 of JALOQW010000402.1, read as the reverse complement.
CTCAGCCAATTGACCAAACTGAAGCCAGGCGGCGAAACGGACCTGCACGGCCCGATGCGACAACTCCTGGCTATGCTGAGGCATCGATCCCTGATCATGCTGATGAGCGACCTGCTGTCGGATGTGGATTCGACATTGGATTCGATTCGTATGCTCAAACACGCTGGTCATGACGTTATTGTCTTCCATGTCATGGACGAAGCCGAAGTTGCCTTTCCCTTTAGTGGCCTGGTACAACTTCATGATCCAGAATCGCGACAATCGGTCAGTGTCAACGCCGACGATATCGGTCATGAATATCGCGAAAATGTCAGACTCTATCGTGAATCCCTGCGACGAGGATGTAGCCAATCGAGAATAGATTACGTAGCGTTGGATACGAGCATGCCTTATGACACGGCATTGACCGAATACTTGCTAAGTCGTCGTCATCGCTTCTAAGTTGCAGAAACGGCTTTGAGCATGACTTTTCTACACGTTTCTCTCCTGCTTGGTACGATCGCAGTCGCAGCCCCGATCCTGCTCCATTTGCTCGGAAGGCGACAGCCCAAGCCCATCGCCTTTCCCGCAATTCGTTTCGTGCGCGAAACAGCGGTCTCAGCACAGCGTGGATGGAGCATCAAGCGCTGGTTGCTGCTCGCCCTGCGCATCCTGGTTCTGCTGATCCTGGCCGTGGCTCTGGCATCGCCACGTGTCCCAAGCGGTCAGTATGCCAACTATCTGGCAGGTGGGTTGCTGGGCGTCTTGGGAGCCTTAGGAACAGCGGCGGCAGCCACCGCATGGGGGACCCGAAAGGCACCTTGGATGATTCTGACGGCGGCCGCCATCTCGGTTGCCTTATGGATCGGGTCTGGCATCTTCCTCGTTGGCGCGATGAGCAACAGTGAACCGATCGCAATCGGGAATTCCAATAGTCCCGTTTGTGCAGCCATTGTCTTGGACACCTCCCCCTCCATGGCGTATCGATACCACAATGCAACGCGATTAGAGAAGGCCAAAGAGATGGCGCAGTGGCTGATGGACCGGCTGCCTGTCCCGAGCCAAATTGCGATCGTGGGAAGCGATTCGGGCGCGAGACTCAATCCAGATCGACTCTCCGCTGAACGACAATTGGAACGCGTGATCGTCGAAGGACGAGCGACCGATCTGATCGATCGCATACGCACAACAATCGACATGGTGCGCAAAAGCGAACTCGAACGCCGCGAAATCTATGTGGTTACCGACCTCCGCGATGCCGCTTGGAAAAACATCGCTTCCTCTGAGTTACCGAGTCTACTCTCCCCCAACGACCCGAACGGAATGCCGCAACCACGGATCTTGTTGCAGTTGATCGATGTCAGTGCCCCTGACTTGGAACTGAAGAACTGGTCC
>JALOQW010000401.1 GCA_025459275.1 Pirellula sp. | reverse complement strand
GATCCTGACAAAGTACCGAACCGGATACTCCTGACCATTCATTACGATACGGTCTATGGCTTGCAGGACCCTTTCCAGAAATGCACCCGACTCGATGGAAACCGCATGCGAGGCCCGGGCGTCATCGATGCCAAAGGAGGACTCATCGTCTTGCGATATGCAGCTCTGGCCGCCAAGGAGTTTCTTACTGGAAGTCCCCTTCAATTCTCAGTCGTTCTGACTCCGGATGAAGAAATTGGATCGCCAGCCTCATCCCAGCTTTGGAAGGAGATTCACGATCAGTTCCGGTTCGCCCTGCTGTTCGAGCCAGCCATGGCCGATGGCTGCTTGGTTTCCCATCGCAAAGGGACAGGAACCTTCGTCTTCTGCGTCCATGGTAGGTCTGCTCACTCCGGGCGAAACTTCGACGCTGGCCGCAACGCTATTGTCCACGCAGCTGCCATCGCCTGCGAGCTCCATCAACTCAATGGGCAACGGGAACAGGTCACCGTCAACGTCGGGCGCATTCGAGGAGGAAATGCAGTGAATGTCGTGCCGGATCTGACGACAGTGCGGGTCAATGTGCGGGTCAGCAGTCGAGAAGACCAAGACTGGATTGAATCTCAGAGGCTCAGGTGCAGCAACTTGTTCAGAAGTACCACCGGCCCGATGAAGGCTATCGCGTTCATGTGGACGGTGGCATCTACTCCCCACCGAAAACGATCGAGCCATCGATCGAACAATGGATGCGGTGGGTGGAGGAAGAAGCTGTCAGCCTCAACCAAACTGTTCGATGGAAGGGATCAGGTGGCGCAAGCGATGGAAACAAATTGCAAGCCCTGGGGTTACCCAACATCGATACCTTTGGCCCGGAAGGTGACTGTCTCCATAGTGATCAGGAATGGGTTGATCTCGCGAGTCTCCCTCGCAAAGCCTGCTTGGTGTTTCAGCTTCTGGCTCGTTATTCCGAGAGCCTGTGCTCCGATCGCCAGTCCCTCGTTTAAGACCAATTCCGTTCAACGAACCATACCCAATGTAGTGGATCTTGCCAAAAGATCCTCGAGCACCGGGAAGTTTGGCAACTTCCACTACATCGTTTAACCGCAATACCGTTCAATGCACTGGCCTAATGTAGTGGATCTTGCCAAAAGATCCTCACTCACCGGGAAGTTTGGCAACTTCCACTACTTCGTTGAACCGCAATACCGTTCAATGCACCGGCCTAATGTAGTGGATCTTGCCAAAAGATCCTCACGCACCGGGAAGTTTGGCAACTTCCACTACTTCATTGAAGGGTATTGTGTTTAAGACCACGAGTCATCCAATGGTTGCACATCACAGGTCATGGCCATGCGCGATGCATCGATCTCGTGCACAGCCCATGGGATGTCGTTAGCTGGTAAGAGATACCGAGGCCCTTCCAAAGGAAAACCTTCTGAGGAAGGGGTGAAGCCTAAAGCTTGTGCCCAGGGGTAGGAATAATCCTCCCATTGGACGCTCTCTGGATCAGGGGTCCGTACGCAGACGATCGTAAGAGCGATCTCCCCTTGGGCAAATCGAACATCGCTCTTCAGGTTTTCTGGTCGATCGCAGATTGCGAATCGAAGAGTGGGGACCTTTGATTGTTCGCCAAGTCCCTTGAAGCCCGTACGCAGATCCTCCAGGGTATGCGCGATGTTGCTACAGACAAGCGTCGTGCGAAGGGACGCATCGCAGAGATTCTGGAATAGCCGCTCCACGGTCCATTGGGTGACCGGATCGATCGCTTCACCGGCCACATCAAGTGCCGGAATGATCACGAAAGACCTCATGCACATACGAGGATGTGGGATCTTGAGGTGGGGTGTCCAGATGCGTGCGTCTCCATGCAAAAGAATATCCATGTCGATGCGACGCGCTTCCCATCGCTGCTGGCGCTGCCTTCCGAGATCCCTCTCGATCCTCTTGATCACGTCCCAAACTTCCCAGCAGTTGAGAGAGGTTTCAATACGGGCCACGGCATTTAGGAAATCGGATTGTCCCGTCGGTCCGCCTACAGGTGGAGTGCGGTAGAGTCTGCTGAAATATGTGCTTGACTTACCGAACGCATCGATCAGCAGTTTCGAGGCCGCAACCATGGTCTCGTATGTGTTGCCTAGGTTTGCTCCTAGGCTGATCAGCAACCTCGCCATGATCGGCCACGTATTGCGAAGGAGGAACAACCACCGCCCGTCGAAGTTTAGACACGGCCATCATTGCGGTTTCTTGACAGTTTCGAGGTTATCTACAAACCAGCGAACCCTTTCCCTCGATTCATATTTCCCGCAATTCTTTCGAGCATAAACCCAATATTCAGAAGGAATCGTCTGCGATCCATCTCTGTAACGAAGGCGATACGTCCAACCCATCGTCCCTGGAAACTCTCCGTCTATCGAGACGAACTCCCACTTTGCTGGGGACTTGCGGTTCCGAATCTCCAAATGTGCAGGGTCCATCTCCAGTCTGGATTTGCTTCGTTGTATCTGCGAGGCTTCCATCGCTTCCCGCTCCGAACTGGATTCACCTTCGAATTGGAAACCAACCAAATAGTATACTTTTTCAAGATCATTGGCTGACAAGCTTTCCAGATAAAGCTCAGCGATTCGGCGGGCTTGGGTTAAATCTCCCGATGTTTCGATCGAACGTTCCGACACCCCCCAGGATGCGGCGGTAGCTCCGACAACGACTGCAATAAATCCAAGGAATTTGGAGAGCAGGTTGAGTCGAAATCGCTTGGCCGTGACAAGAGCAAATGCACCCAACATGCATCCCAGGATGGCTACGGGTACCATATTGATGTAGCCGACCGAGAAGACGCCCGCGGAGGACAGGATGAAGCCCAGTATCGCGACCAATGAAAACGAGTTCGAGTCGGCAATCTCGTCCGCTTCCTGATGAATCTGGGTTTCGTTCATATTGGTCATGTGAAATCTCCGGCGTTCGTGACGCACCCTATCCCGCGTAGTGCTTTCGTGTTACGAACCAAGGTTCCCTTCGGTTCGACCCGAAATTTTATTGAGATTTCGATGGCGCGATTTTCTGAAGCACTTCCGAGAGGAGTGGGTAACTTGCAGCGGAAACGACTTGACCTCTCCAAGGATCAAAAGGCCCGCCGTCGTAGGGAGACAAGGCTGCCCCCGCCTCTTCGGCGATGAGCGAAGCGGCTGCGATGTCCCAAATGTTGAGTTTACTGCCGACATAAGCGTCGAGTCGACCGGTGGCCACGTAGCACAGGTTCAGGGCGGCGGAACCGAGGCGGCGGACGCTCTGCGCGTGAAGTAAAATCTCAAGAAAAGTCTCAATCTCTTGCGATTCCCTGTGCAATTTCGGTGGGAAACTGACCGCCACCAGGGCCTTTTCCAATGCTTCGCAGCCGCTGGGCTCCAACGTCCGACGCGGATTTTCCGAGCCCTCGATGGATTCAAGATAAGCTCCGCGTCCACGGACCGCAGAATACAACTCGTCCGCCATCGGGTCGAAGATCACCCCCAAAAAGGCTCGATCACGGTGCATCAATGCGATGCTCACACAGAAATTTCTCAAACCATGAGCATAGTTGGTGGTGCCGTCCAAGGGATCGACCACCCATTGCCACTCCGCCGCGCCTCGGGCATTTCCATCGCCCCCTTCTTCACCCAAGAATCCATGTTCTGGGAATCGTCCCATGAGTATGGACTCGATGGCTTGTTGGGCTGCGATATCTGCGTCGGTGACCAAGTCATTGGCGGACTTTTCACGCGCGACCACGCGATCGAGCATGTTTCGAAGGATCGCACCTGCCTCACGTGCGGCATCGACAGCCGTCTGCAATGCATCCTCCCAACGGATATCGGCTTCAGCGTCCAAGGACAGACTCATGTCGCCTCCCAATCATCTCGCCTCCCAAAGGGTTGGATCTGGTATACTTCGAACCGTGGCCGTTGGATCATAACATGGCCGTTTCATCTCCACTTCGCAACTGGATGTTTTTCGATGGCCTGGACACTACATCATCACCGCGCAACGTGGGTGGCACACCAAAGGAACATCGAGGTTCGTCTCGAATCTCCACTCCGATATTCGATCGGTTGCAACTCAAGTCCTGACTCGGATGGCGAGCTTGCTGCCTTTGAGGTCACGCCATGGGATCCCGACTTACCATTGAACATTGAGCCGCTGGCATGCGGCGATGCGTACATCCGAGAATCCGACTTGATCGCCTTCTATCCACAGACGGCTCCTTGGACCTTCGGATACCAGATCGATTTGCGGCCGTGGTCCGAAACGATAGAGAATGTCCAGTGCATGGAAATCTGGTTGAGTATTTCGACGTCGATGCTCGAATCCAATCCCAAACTGGTACTTCGGCCAACCTCGCCCATGATCAAGCTTGCAGACGGTCCGATCTCTATTGCGTCGGATGGTAAGGCCGCATTGATCGTGCATCCCTTGGATCTATCGGATGTAGCCGCTGTGCCTTTGGGGCAATCGAGCCAGGTGGATCGCTGGGATATCTTCGGCGGGTTTATGGAAAAAGGGGTCATTCGACGTGCGCGACTGCTGTTGGCTTGGGGTACGGGGCAAATTCCAAGATCGACCTGGGAACATGCTCTCGATCGATTTGCCGACAGTCCGCTGCCATTGACGGCTTGAGACAGTCAAGTAGAGTACCTTCGACACTTCAAATTCCCGGTTTCGAAGGAGTTCAGATTGGCAACCAGAGATTCGAGCGTAGTGTCGAAGCAAATGACGTTGGGTATCAAAGCTTCCTCAAAAATGCCTCATGTTGATGAAGTCAATTGGTACGATCACCCTGAGTGGTACGAACATGGATTTCTCAAGGAGACGCCCCGAGAAGCGCGTTTCCTCGTGGACGCGTTCAAGAAGTATGTACCTTTTCCAGTCGAACGCATTCTCGAAACCGGTTGTGGATCCGGCCGATTGATTCGCGAGATGGCCAGAAGAGGATTTCAAACAACGGGTCTGGACCTCAATACGACCGCTCTCAACTACTGTCGTAAAAAACTAAAGGAGGAAGGACTCCAGGCCGAATTGGTGCAAGGGAACATGGTCGACTTCGATTTCGATCACCCCTTCGACGCCGCCTTCAATGCGATCAACACGTTCCGACATTTGGAAACGGAAACATCAGCGGTCAAGCATCTCAAGTGCGTTGCCCGG
>JALOQW010000400.1 GCA_025459275.1 Pirellula sp. | reverse complement strand
ATGTTCGTTCACCGCGAAGAATACTACCGAAGGCCAGAGGAAGCGGCCGAATTTGCCGGTCAAGCTCAGATCATCATCGCCAAGCAGCGCAACGGTCCAATCGGTGATGTCGATCTGGTCTGGGAACGGAACTACACCCGATTTCTCAATAAGGCGTCTGCCTACCATGATGATTTTGCCGGCGGCGGCAACGATTTTTCTTCCCCAGGTGGTTACTAATCCACTCCGCATTTTCAAGAATCCGGTTTATCCTGGCAGGGTGAACTTACCTTCCCTGACCCGAACGGCTTTATGACTTCGAACTGGACCCCGGATTCCTGGAAGCAATTTCCTGCCAGCCAACAGCCCCTCTACCCTGACCCGGTTGAGTTGCGCCATGCCCTTCAGCAATTGCTCAAGTTTCCGCCTCTGGTCACCAGTTGGGAAATCGACCACTTGAAGTCAGGTATCGCCGCCGCCCAGCAAGGAGATGCCTGGCTTCTCCAAGGTGGAGACTGCGCAGAAACCTTTGACGAATGTCAGACCGAACAGATCGCGAGCAAGCTCAAGCTCCTCCTGCAGATGAGCCTGGTTATCGTCTTTGCTTCGCGGAAGCGAATCGTTCGTGTAGGTCGAATCGCAGGCCAGTATGCGAAACCTCGATCAAGCCACATCGAAACCCAAGATGGATTGTCCCTCCCGAGCTATCGCGGTGACATCGTCAACCGCTTCGAGTTTTCGGACGAGGCTCGACGGCCGGACCCGCATCGAATGTTGCGTGGCTACGAACGTTCGGCATTGACTCTGAACTTCATTCGAGCGCTGAGCGAAGGGGGGTTTGCTGATCTGCACCACCCCGAAAACTGGAACCTTCTGTTCGTCAACGAAGCTCGTGGCGAAGTCGCCCGGCGGTACAAGGAATTGGTTCGATCCCTTGGAGACGCGTTGCGATTCATGGAAACGATTCTCGAAGGCTCAACGGTCTCTGAACTCAAGCGAGTGGATTTCTTCACTTCTCACGAAGCGTTGCTGCTCGATTACGAGACGGCCTTGACGCGTCCGAGTGTTCGCGGGATCGGCTACTACAACATGGGAACGCATTTGCCATGGATTGGGGAGCGGACGCGCGACCCGAAGGGTGCTCACGTCGAGTACTTCCGAGGCATCCGCAATCCCATCGCCGTCAAAGTCGGACCGACCATTCAGAGCGAAGAGCTGCTGGATCTGATTCGAATCCTCAACCCCGAAAACGAACCGGGCCGCCTAACCCTCATTCATCGAATGGGGCGACGACATATTGAAAACCAGTTGCCTGGCCTCATCGAGACGGTCGCTCGGTCCGGAGCCCGGGTGTTGTGGGTCTGCGACCCAATGCATGGGAATACGGTCAGCACCACGAGTGGCCGCAAGACACGACGTTTCGATGACATCGTGGATGAATTGCGACTTTCCTTTGCCATCCACCACGCTTTCGGCTCCGCGTTAGGGGGCGCCCATCTGGAGTTGACGGGAGAGAATGTCACCGAGTGCACCGGCGGATCGCGCGGATTGACCGATTCCGATTTGGAATCTGCCTATCAGACACAGGTCGATCCGCGGTTGAATTACGAGCAGGCCTTGGAAATCGCTTTCGAGATCGCCGGCAAGTTGACGGAATCGCGCGCTTAGGCGCTTTCCTTCCGTTTCGACTGCGACTTGAAGGGGCGGATGCGACCGTCGGTGGGATCGATGTCTATCGTGTACAGGGTCCCTTCTTCTTGCTCGGGGAGTTCGAACATGACATCCATCATGATCTCTTCCACGATGCTCCGAAGCCCTCGAGCCCCAACGTTCTTCCGATGCGCCTTTTCAGCGATGGAACGCAAGGCAGCTTCGGAGAATTGCAGGTCGCAGTTTTCCATCCCAAACAATGCTTGGTATTGCTTGATGAGAGCGTTCTTCGGTTCGGTCAAGACCTTGACCAGTCCGTCGACATCCAGCGGAGCAAGGGCGGTGACGACCGGAAGACGACCAATCAGCTCAGGGATCATGCCGAATTCCAGAATGTCATCGGAGTGGATTTGAGCGAGCAGTTTCGCCGAATCGGTCTCGGATTTGATGCTGGATCCAGGCCCGAAACCGAGTGCCCGTTTGCCGAGCCGCTTGCTGATGATGTCTTCCACACCGACGAAGGTACCACCGCAAATGAACAGGATGTTGGTGGTGTCGAGTTGGATGTATTGCTGTTCCGGGTGCTTGCGTCCTCCTTGGGGTGGAACGTTAGCCACAGTTCCTTCGAGCATTTTCAGGAGGGCTTGTTGCACTCCTTCGCCCGACACATCGCGTGTGATCGACACGTTTTGGCTAGTCTTGCCGATCTTGTCGATTTCGTCGATATAAAGGATTCCACGTTGGGCAGCTTCGATATCGAAGTCCGCTGCATGCAGTAGTTTAAGCAGCAAGTTCTCGACGTCTTCTCCGACGTAACCTGCTTCCGTCAAGGTAGTGGCATCCCCAATCGCGAAGGGGACGTTGAGCATTTTGGCCAAGGTGCGGGCCATCAGGGTTTTGCCACTTCCGGTCGGTCCCACCAAAAGGATATTGGACTTCTCAATTTCGACGTCCCCACCCTCCCAGTCGGCGCTGAGCCGCTTGTAGTGATTGTGGACTGCAACGGCCAAGGATCGTTTGGTCTGAAGTTGGCCAATCACGTACTGGTCCAGATGTCCGACGATCTCCCTGGGCGAAGGGATCTCATTGAACAATTTCTTGGTCGGGCCGCGTCGTCTTTGCTCTTGATCGAGAATGGACTGACACAGTTCGATGCACTCGCCACAGATGTAGACGTCACCTGGGCCTTCGACGAGAGGCCCGACGTCGCGATAACTCTTGCGGCAGAACGAGCAGAAGGCATTCTTCTTCGTGGTTCCGCCGTTGCCGCCTCGGCGGCCGGCCATCATATCCTTACCTGAGGGCATTCTCGACTCCTTGCTATAGGAACCCAAGACTTGCCGTGGAGGGCGAAGCCTTGAGCATGTGGTTCACGGTTTCTGAAAGCTCGATCGTCAGCGCTCGCTCCAGTGAACTTGAAAATTCAAGTCACCATCGCAGGTGCAAACCGGGCATCCGTGACCACAGTTTCGAGCCGATGGGTAAAGTTGCATGATCGCACAAGGCGACAGCGGCCTCCCAGGCCGATTCAGATTTGCCACTCTCCAACCAAGTATATCACAAGTTGTTCGACGAATCAGCATCGATTTCTTGCGAGGGCCCCGTTCGAGGAGTGGTCTTCAACGATGCAGGACCAGAGGATCGTTCTCCTCCAGCAAGCAACGCCTTAATCTTTCGGAATTCCTGATCGTCGATGTCACCTTCACTGCGCATTTCTTCAAAATTCTTTCGAAGCACATCGTCGAGTTGCTGGTCGTCCCTGTTGGAATCGCGCAACTTTGCCAATGCAAAGTACGCGATAGCAGACAACACAGACAAAACCACCAAACCCAATACAGCTTGGACAATGGAGTCGGAAAAAAATGCGCTGGCAGAAGACCAGCGATCAAGTGCGCTATTCATTGGACGAGCAAATGGTCAAGGATCGTTACACATCAAGCATCGGATGCGGACTGATTTTAACCGATATGCTTCAAGAGTCATTCTCGATTTCGCACGACGCAATCGTACGCATGTCCAGGACGCTTCGGCCACTCCTCGGGCCGCAAAATTCCAAGAATTCGAGGGGCGAACCTCGTTCACGATGTTGATATCGCAGGAATCAGATGGGTGTCGGCCCGCAAACCAACCTTTGGACCAGCGCTGTTCGATCAGATCGGACGGACCGTTTGGAGCACTAGCCCAGGGGTTTTAAAGCAATACGGTTCAACGAAGGTAGTGGAAGTTACCAAACTTCCCGATGCTCAAGGATCTTTGGCAAGATCCACTACATTAGGTCCGTTCGTTGAACGGGATTCGGTTTTAAAGGCAACCTTCACTTGTGGGGATTTGGCTGTATCAAGCCAGTCCCATGCGTTCTTTCGGATCTTTGAGGGCATGGTGCAGTCGTGCCAAAGCCTCGGTTTCGATTTGGCGAACACGCTCTCGGGTCAAGCCGAGTTCGGCACCAATTTCTTTCAAGGTATGAGGTGGACAGTCCCCGAGCCCAAATCGCATTTTCAGGACAGTCGATTCTCGCTCATCCAATGTGCCCAGCAATTCCATGGCTGTCTTGAGAACGTCGTGGTCCAGCAACTCTTCGTCGGGACTCTTTCGGCGTTCGTCCATGACCATTTCGCCCAGTGACCAACCTTGATCGGATTGATCGCTCTGGGGAGTGGCGTTGTAAATCTGAATCGCCTTTTTGATGATGGGAAGCTTCTTTTTCGGAAGCCCCTCCATTTCGGAGAGGAGGAGAAGGACTTTTTAAAGATAGGAACCGTGCGGAAGAATGTTTAACCTCCTTTCAGGTTATGGAAATCATTTTTTCAGGATACGACAGAACGCTTTCTTTTCCCGCCTCCCCCGTGGTGCCCGGGGAAGGCGGGGTCAATAGCCTTCCCCTTCAGGGGAGAGTTGAAGAGGAAGGAGATACGTCTTGTAAT
>JALOQW010000399.1 GCA_025459275.1 Pirellula sp. | reverse complement strand
TGCCTTGGCCATCAGCTTCTCTCTCTGGCAGCCGGATCTAAGACCTTTAAACTAAAATTTGGACACAGGAGTCATAATCAGCCTGTTCTCAGGGTGGGTATGAATAAGGCTTACGTGACTTCCCAGAATCATGGTTTTGCAGTCGAAGAAGCGTCACTGCCTGATTGTCTTTCGATCACGCACCGCAACTTGAACGACAACACTATAGCTGGTGTCCGCCACAAAGATGTCCCAGCGTTCGGTGTTCAGTACCATCCGGAGGCATCAGCCGGACCCCATGACAGCAGCTATTTGTTCGATGAATTCCAGTCCCTCATGGCAGGCAGGGGCTAAAGCATCCATGTTGGCAAAACGGGTCATTCCCTGTCTGGATGTGCATGCCGGTCGCGTCGTCAAAGGAACCAACTTCGTCAATCTTCGCGACGCGGGCGACCCTGTCGAAATCGCTGCCCGCTACGAACAAGAGGGGGCGGATGAGCTGGTCTTTTTGGATATCACCGCTAGCCACGAAGATCGAAACATCATGATCGATGTGGTCGAGCGGACCGCCGATCAGGTCTTTATGCCCTTGACCGTCGGCGGAGGGATCCGAACCATCGAAGACATCCGCGCTTTGTTAAGGGCGGGTTGCGACAAGGTGTCCTTGAACTCGATCGCCTGCAAGAACCCCGATTTCGTTCGAGAGTCGGCGGAACGGTTCGGTTCGCAATGCATTGTCGTCAATATGGACCCACGCCGAGTCATCAAGAATGGCAAAGAGTTTTGGGAAGTCCATATCCATGGCGGCAGAACACCTACGGGCATCGAAGTCGTCGAATGGGCCCAACGAGTCGAAGAGCTCGGGGCCGGCGAAATCGTCGTGACCAGCATGGATCGTGACGGCACCAAAGACGGATACGATTTACCGATCACCCTTGCCGTCAGCAGAGCCGTCTCGATCCCGGTGGTGGCCAGCGGCGGTGCTGGAAAACCCGAACATCTCATCGATGCCATCCTCAACGCAGGGGCCGATGCCGTGCTGGCCGCCAGTATTTTTCATTTCGGAGAGTATACGATTGCTCAAACCAAACAAATGATGGCGGATCGAGGAATTCTCGTTCGCCTGTGATTCCAATTCAGAGGAAATAAGTCACCATAGGTGTTGGGATCGCTCATCGAAACCCCTTTCCCCCAGGAACTTGTCTCGACCATGGCTATAGCAGAACCCGTTCGACCTGGAACCTCCACCCCCACACCTACCGACGCTTTGGCCGCATCCCTGCTGCGCACCAAACAAGAGTTGGAAGTAGACAAGCTCTTCAAAGCGTGTGTCAAGCTGGAAGGGAGCGACTTGCACCTCAAGGTCGGTACCCAACCAATCGTCCGTGTCAAAGGGGACCTCAAGCCCTTGAACCGGCCACCGATCGACATTGAAGAAATGGTGCGACTGCTGATCCCGATGCTGGACGAACGGAATCGCCGTATCTTCGAAGAAGAAGGGGGTGCCGACTTTTCTTATACGGTCAACGTCGATGGCGAGAACTGGCGATTCCGCGTGAACATGCTCAAGCAGCTCGGGCGTCCAGGCTTGGTCGCGCGACGCATCAACAACTTCATTCCGAATTTCGAAGGCTTGTTCCTTCCTCCGATCTTGGAAGAACTATGCAAGTTCGATCAAGGCATGATCCTGCTGGCTGGAGTGACCGGATCTGGAAAAAGTACGACGATCGCTTCGATGTTGAATTGGATCAATCGAAACTATCGCAAACACATCCTCACCCTCGAAGACCCGATCGAATTCGTCTACACCGAAGACAAGTGCTTGATCAATCAACGCGAAGTCGGAACCGACGTTAAGAACTTTGAAATCGCGATGAAGCACGCGGTGCGTGAAGACCCAGACATCATCCTCGTTGGTGAAATGCGTGACGAAGAAACGTTTATGACAGCCATCCATGCTGCGGAAACCGGGCACTTGGTGTTCGGAACCATTCACGCGTCCACGGCACCTTCCACGATCGGTCGTATCCTGGACTTGTTCCCCGAAGAGTTGCACAAAGCCATTCGCAACGCCATCGCGTTCAATATGAAAGGCATCGTCGCACAGAAACTGCTACGATCGATCAAGCAAGGGGTATCGCGGGTCCCCACCTGCGAAATCATGACGTTCACGCCGATGATCCGAAAGCTGCTGCTGGAGGAAAAGGACCAGAAGCTCGCCGATGCGATCCGTATCGGTGCTGCGGAAGGGATGCAAGACTTTACGATGAGTCTGAAACAGCTCATCGACGATGGACTCATCGATCGCCCCACCGCCTTCGAAGTCGCACCGAATCCGGAAGCACTCAAAATGGCTCTCAAAGGTATCAACGTCAGCCAGCCAGGTATCATCTAACAGGCATCTTCTCTACGCGCAGCAGGTCACACATGGTTTTCGGACGAAAGAAAAAGAAAGAGGCGGACCAAGGCGCCGCCGTCGTTGGCGGAGATGCCCCTCTTCCCGCACTCGAGATCAAGCCGATCGGGATCAACAAGGACGAAGCGACCGGTCTGATCATCGCCTGCAAGCAGTTGCCTGGATATCCGATCGCACTAGTTCTCATCGCCAACGCCATTTCCGGCCGCGCGGATCGGATCTTGATTGATTACTCCGCTCAAGGTGCTGTGGTTCGCTATCGTCTGGATGGCATGTGGGAGACCTTGCCTGCCATGGATCGCGCATCGGCCGATGCCGCCTTGGTCGTCTACAAAAAGATCCTTGGCCTCAACCCTGCGGAACGTCGCGCTCGCCAAGATGGCAAGTTCGCTACCAACTTCAAAGACATCGATTGGGTCGTCTCCTTTACCAGCATGGGCGTCCCGTCTGGTGAACGTGTCCTGTTCAGCATCGATCGCAAGAAGCCTCTGCTCAAGACGCTTGGCGATCTTGGGATGCGAGACGGCATGCAGGAACAATTCAAAGCCATGATGAACGGCCATGAAGGCTTGATCATCATCAGCGCCCCCGCAACGCACGGGCTCCCTACCACATGGCGTATCGCCTTGGAGAACGCGGACAAGTTCGTTCGGGATTGGGTCTCCATCGAGAACAAAAAAGACGCAGATCCTGAAATCATCAACGTCACGCAATACTTCTACGAAGATGGAACGGCCGACACGCCGGAAGCGGTCTTCGAAAAAGTCCGACTCAAACAACCGGATGTGTTTGTATTGCCATCCCTGATCAACGGCGACATCGTCGAATCGGTTCTCAATCAGATCAACACCGAACACAAGCACGCAGTGACTCGCGTAGTTGCAAACGACGCTTTCGACGCCGTGATCCAGGTCCTGTCGGCATACCCAAATCATGCCAAGTCGCTGATCAAGGTTATGCAAGGCGTTCTGAACCAGCGTCTCATCCGACGGCTCTGCGACAACTGCAAACAGCCCTATCAACCCACCCCGCAGTTGCTTCAAAAACTCGGCATACCAGCCGGTCGCGTTCCCAAGCTATACAATCCGACCGTTCCCCCCCCGCCAGAACAGCGGGTCGATGCCAAAGGCAATCCGGTGGAGTTCGAGATCTGCAAACGATGCAACGGTCGAGGCTACCTCGGTCGGATGGCTATCTTTGAACTGCTGACCATCGACGACACCATGCGTCAAGCGATTGCGAAACTGGCCAGCAAGCCTGACGAGCTGCGCAAGTTTGCCAAATCGCGGAACCATTTAAGCTTCCAGGAAGAAGGCATCTTGGCATGCGCGTTGGGTGTAACGAGCCTCCAAGAGATTCAGCGCCTGATGAGTGGGAAGTAATTCTTTGATTGGCAATGAGGTCCTAAAACGGCATTCCGAAATGGGGAATGCGAGGAGGGTGCTGTGAAGGTTTGGATTTGTGTGGCTGCGTTGGTTTGCCTTACATCGTTTTCGTCGGACGCTCAATCGCAGCAAACGGGAACGCAGCAAATCGGAACACCGCGGGCTCTCTTCGCCGCCGATTATCAGAAGAAGCTCGCAGCTTGGATCGATGCGGACCAATCGGTACGCATGCAGCGCGAGATCCGGGACATCCATGACGTCCAGCAATTGCCGAACGGCCATTGGTTGCTCCAGACATCGTTTCAGAATGTGCTCGAACTGGACAAGACCGGCGAAGTGGTTTGGAAGTATGAAGCGGGCAAGTCTCCTAAAGGTGGCCCGATCGAGATCCATGCCTTTCGGCGGCTCCCCAATGGTTTGACCATGATCGCCGAGAGTGGCGCAGCCCGCATCATTGAAGTGGATCGAGCGGGGAAGGTCACGCATACGATCCCGCTGGCCATTGAGAATCCGGACCCGCATCGCGACACAAGACTTGTTCGCCCCACCCCCGAAGGGAACTACGTTGTTGCGCACGAAGCCCTCGGTTTGGCCAGAGAATACGACCGCGCGGGGAAAGTCGTCTGGGAATACAACGTTGGTTCCAAGCTTTACTCGGCCGTCCGTTTATCGAATGGCAACACCCTGATTGGCACCGGAGATGGTCATCGAGTGATCGAAGTGAGTCCTGGTAAGGAGATTGTTTGGGAGGTCACCGAGCGCGAGTTGCCTGGGGTGCAATTGGCATGGATCACGATG
>JALOQW010000068.1 GCA_025459275.1 Pirellula sp. | reverse complement strand
TAGTCTGATTTGCAGTGGATCCAACATCTTCTTGAATTGAAACCATCGCCCCGTGTGGCGGCTTCTGTTCTTCTGGGACTCGGTTTTCTGTCGGTTAGCTATTTTTTGCGATTCGTGAATGCGACCCAAGCGAGTGTTTCGGTCGACGATTTCGCAGTGGTTTTTGTTTTTCTGATTTGCTCGCGTTGTCGTTGATGATGGATGTGCGGATTGGATAGGAGTAGTTTTATGACGAATATTTATGTAGGCAATCTTTCGTTTCGCGCAACAGAGAGCGAACTGAACGAAGCGTTTTCGCAGTACGGCGATGTCGCGAAGGTCAGCATCATCATCGATCGTGAGACGGGACGTTCCCGAGGTTTCGCGTTTGTCGAGATGGGGAACTCGCACGAAGCCCGTGCGGCCATTCAAGGTCTCAACCAATCGATGCTCGGAGATCGTGAAATCACGTGCAACGAAGCGCGTGAGCGAGAAAGTCGCCCATCGGGTGGTGGCTACGGTGGTGGACGGGGGAACAGCGGCTACGGAAATTCCGGCGGCAAGCGCGAGTATTCCTCGCGTGGGTCTCGGTACTAAGCAGAACTCGCGTTATCCGCGAGAAGAAACTTGAAAGACATGAAAGCTAGCGACCCAATCGGCCGCTGGCTTTTTCTATGGGGTGATGGGAAAGCACGCCGCCGAAAGTAGAATGGCGCACGTCGGTTGTTCTTCTCATCGACCTCGTCGGAGCCTTAAGCAAATGGCCATACGGATTTGTTTGTTTCTAGTTTCATTGCTTGTAACCTCCCACTGCGCCATTGGGCAGGTTGCGGACAAGCTGTACCTCGGCGGCGAAATCGTAACGGTGAACGATGCACAGCCGTTCGCAGAGGCGGTCGCTGTTAAGGACGGTAAGATTCTTGCCGTAGGATCCGCTGCGGAGATCGCCAAGTATCGGGATCAGAAAACGCAGGTTGTGGACCTCGCGGGTCGTACGATGCTGCCCGGTTTTGTGGATGGGCACGGCCACTGCTTCAATGTCGGTCTGCAAGCGGTAGCAGCCAACTTGCTTGCGCCTCCCGACTACACGATCACAGATATCCCTGGCTTGGTTGTTGAACTTCAAAAATGGGCCGCGAGTGGCATGGCCCAGAAATACGAGATCGTGCTTGGTGTTGGATACGACGACGCACAGTTGAAGGAACAACGCCACCCAACACGACATGAACTTGATACGGTTTCCAAAGAGATACCGGTGCTCGCGATCCATCAATCCGGCCATCTCTGCACCATGAACACCAAAGCACTCGAGATCGCAGGAATCACCGCCGAAAGCAAGAACCCGCAGGGTGGGGTGATCCGACGCGAGGCGGATGGGAAGACTCCAGATGGAGTCCTGGAAGAAACCGCCTTCATGGCGGCCGCATTGAAGGTCATGCCCAAGATGGGTCAAGAAGAGTTCGATGCACTGGCTCTCGAAGGGATGCGCGAGTACGCCAAGAATGGCTACACATTTGCCCAAGAAGGCCGGTCTATGAAGACCATCGATGAAGCATGGATGCGTCTGGCGACCAATCAAAAAATGCTCATTGACGTCGTCTCGTACCCTGACATAACTTTTTCCGATGAGCCGTTTGGGATCGATACCCCATGGTTCAGCAAGACACTCAAGAACGGTTATCGCATTGCAGGGGTTAAACTCAGCTTTGATGGATCCCCTCAGGGGAAGACGGCCTTCCTGTCTCAACCTTACTTTGTGCCGCCGCATGGCCAGCCTTCAAGTTATCGCGGTTACCCATCCGTTCCAGCAGAAGAAGTGAATCGCAAGATCGCTTTGTGCTACCAGCGAGGATGGCAGTTTTTGGCCCACTGCAACGGAGATGCGGCCAGTGACATGATGCTTGGTGCCGTGAAGGATGCTCGCGCGAGTTATGGACCTGGGGAAGATCGACGCGATGTAATGATCCACTGCCAGATCCTTCGAGAGGATCAACTCGATGCGATGAAAGAGTTCGGCATCATTCCATCGATGTTTGGTATGCACTGCTTCTATTGGGGAGATTGGCACCGGGATTCGGTACTCGGCCCGGAACGTGCAGAAAGGATCAGTCCGGCGCGGTCGGCACTCCGTCGCGGAATGATCTTTTCGCAACACCATGATGCTCCAGTTGCAAAGGCCAATGCCATCCGCATCCTGTCGTCGGTCGTCACCAGGCGAACCCGCAGCGGTGATATTCTTGGTGCAGGGCAGTGCATTCCGGTCAGTGCCGCGCTCAAGTCACTGACCCTCTGGGCCGCATATCACCACTATGAAGAATCCAATCGCGGATCGATCGAAGTCGGCAAACTCGCCGATTTTGTGGTGCTCGACCGCAACCCTCACAAGATACCCGAAGAGGAACTTTCCGAACTGAAGATCATGGAGACCATCAAAGAAGGAAAGACGATCTATACAGCCAAGTGACGTTCTTTCGGTCGCTAGAACTTCCACAGAAACTCGGAGTAGAAGATCGCGCCCGACGCATCGAGTAGTGGGCTTCGATAATTGGTTTGTCGATAATCCACTTGATTGCTGATTTGGATGTTTCGGGTCCAGTTCCAAATCACATTGGCAAAGAATGTTTGATTCTCGGTTAGCAGAAACGTATCTCCGGCTCGATTCCATGGTGAGTCGATGCCGTAGCCGCCGTGTAGGTGAAGCTTCGGTGTCAGGTAGACGAAGACTTCTCCCCATCCGCCACTGCTTCGAATGGCTTGTTGAGTTACGGAATCAAAGGTCTGACCTATCCCTCCGTTGTATTCTCCCAATCCGGCCCCAGTAAAAAGTTCCCCTTGGAAGCCAAACGATTCGGTGATCTGGATGGCGACATCGATACCAAATCCCCAGCAGTCGACCACGCTCCGGATCGGAATCTGTGGATCCTCGGGGGCCAGGATGCTACGGGTAGTTCGAACTTGACCGACGAACGCAGAAGCGCCCAGCTCGAACGCGCGAGCTTTGCGACCACCGGTCAAGGGCTCAAGTTGACCAAGTCCCATGTTGATGCGACCCTCAACGTTCGGCCAGCCGTTGTCTTCCTGAATTCTCAGGTCGCGACTCCCGAAGACGGATTGAATCGGATCGCTCAACGCCAACTGCATGGAGTATTCACTCGCCGCGGTGGGCCTCAAGTAACGTTCGATCCTGGCTTGGCTTCGAAAAGATCCTGTATTGCCAGTTGTGAACATCGCAGCCAGGGAAACGACATTGGGCTTTCTCGGATTGAACACATCGTTCTGCAAACCGGCGGCAATCCTAGTGTCTTCGCTCTTTAGTTCTCCGTATGCGTTGTAGGGGAGCAAACCGTAGCTATCCCCAGTCAGCGTGTCGTTCGCGATAAACGACACGAATGTCGCGGAAGGAGTGAAGCCATTGGCTTCGGGACCAATAAAGGTCGCTCCGATGTTTGATTGTCGCGCATGGATGTCAAATGTGTTGGTATCAAGACCGAAGGGGGAACCAGGCAACAAGAAGAGGGGCATCCCAGGAGCGAATGGGCGATCGGTGCTAAAGACCGTAAGTGCGGATAGGGATCCGAAAATCTTTAGCTGGCTTTTCCCATTGAGCATGGAAACAGTAATGCCATCGTCCCCAGGTGGCATACTGGCGGGTGCATTGTTTGGCGAATCTACTTTTGTCGCATCGGACGATTGAGCCAGAGTGGTTGACTGGACCAGCACCGCCCCGATTACAAGTGCTCCGAGAAGATGATGGACTTTTCGTAACACGAACGGGCCTCCGCTCATCTCAATCCTTATCGAAGCAATACCGACTGTTGTCGTCTGAAAGCTGGGTAAACCTTGAGGGATTTAGCGATTTTGAGGGCTTACTCGAGTTCTGTGTAGTACATGGCGTCCGGGCGGATTCCTTTCTCTTGCATGTGTCGAATATGGTCTCTGACCGGAGAAAGCTGGCCCAGCCACGGCAACAAGATCATCCAAATCACCATTAGCACGGCGCTAGCAGCGATCAGCTTCCACCAGCCTGACGAACACGTACGACGAGTCACTTGCCCATGATCTCTTGGATGCGATCTCGATACAGGATTCCGAACATCAGGTAGGCCATGATGAGGGAAAGAATCAAGCTCCAAGCCTGACCGACCAAATAGAGTGCCAACGGCTTACCTCCTCGAAGGTAATGCCATAGTTTACGGAAGTCGGTTTCTAGGCCAAAGGCAACGAACGCCAGGCAGAACAACCAATTGCGCAAGGGAGCCGTGATCTCTTTGGTCACGGTCTCAGCGATGACACCTTGATAATTCGTGAAATATGGAAGAAACGAAAAGACCAGAGACGCCAGGATAAAGCCGAGAACGAACTTCGGAAAACGCTTCCAGATTTCAGACACTCCAACACGCTGGGCCACACCTTCGTCCTGGTATCGAGCGGCCCAGTAAACAGCGACAGCGAATGCGATCACGCCAATGAGTACGTTTTGAATCATCTTGACTGTATTTGCCACCGTCCCTGCATCGTCGCCGAGAATCGCGCCGGCTGCTGCCACAGCTCCAGTCGAATCAATCGTCCCTCCCATCCAGGCGGCACCGACAAGCTTATCCATGCCGCTCCACAGAACGATCTGCGGCTGGACAACCATCATGATGGCGGTGAACAGCAAGGAGACACCGATGGCGTAGGAGATCTCTTCCCGTTTTGCTCGACATGCGGCTCCGGTTGCTATCGCAGCCGAAACCCCGCAAACGGACATGTCGGCGGAGATGACCATGTTCAGGCTCGGCGATTCGATCTTTAGTACCTTTTGCCCAAACCAAAATGTGGTGATCAAGACAACCGGAGTTACCAACCACGACGTGAAGATCCCTGGCGGCCCCAACGCAATGAGCTTGCCAAACAAGACCTCGGCCCCAAAGATAACCAAGGCAACCTTGATGATCGAATCTCCAATGAGCATCGGCTTGAGCCATTCAGGCACGCCGACAGTATTGCTGATGACCAGACCAAGGAGCAACGCCCAGAGCACGTATTCAAAGTTGTAGTACTTGACCGTCGCGTGCGATGCCATCAGAAATGCAAGCACGGCTAATGAAAAAAGAAACGTTGTCCCCAAGAGGAATGGCCCAGGCCGCATGCGTTTATAAATCGCGATGGGAATGAACACCATGCAGACCACAAGCCAAGTGATGGCAAGGGAACGCCCCAGGAAATAGGGCTCGCCCGATTTGGGTTTTGCGTAGAAGGCTCTGCTCGGATTCCAGTTGAGCTCCCACTTCTTCTCAGTATCGTTTTGCTGAGTATCGTTTTGCACTTGGGTCGGTTCGCCCCAGACCTCGAGTTTCGCAAACCAGCCTTTCGCATAGTTCACGACCTTTGCTTTTTCGGTGACCGCAGCCTCGTTGGGTTCCACCTTGACCAGGAGGGTCGCAAGGAGCAAAACGACAGCCCCCACTCCAATCAGTAGCCAATCTTCATGAAACGAACGGTCTTGGCTCATTTTGCGGTTCGTGCATTAGGGATTACCAGACAACCTGTTGGGACGAGAAGACCGGACCTTCCATGCAGGTGCGACGATAATCCCAACTGCCGTCCGCTTGGCGGATCTTAGCAACACAAGTGAAACAGATTCCGATGCCACAGGCCATGGGGGTTTCCAATGACACCTCGCAGGGGACGCCACGTTGATGTGCGATTTCACAGACTCCTTCCATCATCGGTTCCGGACCGCAACAAGCGATCCGTACACCTTCGCACGATGTATCGAGGAGGTGGTTCAAAACCTCGGTGACTCGCCCACGATGTCCGAGCGATCCGTCCTCGGTTGCAAGATGAACTTCAACGCCCCGGCTCGTAAATGCATCGAGTCCAGCAAAGTACGCAGCTGTACGTGCACCATAGCACAGACTGACCTTCGATGCGAAAGCCCCGGTGGAACCAGCGTCGCCAAAGACTTCGGAACCAAGGGCTGCACCTGCTAGGCTTAGCATAGGAGTGATCCCCACTCCGCCAGCGACCATGACCAGATGCTTGCACGGTTCGACGGAGAAGGCGTTGCCGAGTGGTCCCCAGACATCGAGAACGGCACCTGGCTTGCATCTGGATAATGCTTGGGTGAATTTCCCTTTGGTGAGGTATACCAGACTGATGTCGCTCGGCGCACCGTGGGAATCTCGGTGCAAATCGTACAATGCCAAAGCTCGGCCGATCAGTGGATCGTTGCACTGGGCCAGTCGCACCATGAAGAACTGGCCCGGACGCACGGTCTGTGCCATCTCTGGTGCACGGATGCGTACTTGCCAAGTATCGCGAGCAATGGTGTGCTGCGATACGATTTCCGTTTGGGTGTAATGGATCGAATTCATGCGGACAGCTTATGCCGTCCGAGCTTTGGTCGCAATGGCCGAAGGGTCCGAAGCCGTCATCAGATACGTCACGCCGCCCAACGCGATAATCGCTAACTGGCTCGCGACAAACACCGCCATATTGCGGATGGAATCTCCTGGCTCACCGCCATAGGCATGAAGGCCAATCCCAAGAATATTCGTTCCAAACATGGACCATGCCGTAATGATGTTCCCGACAACGGCTAGCATCGCAAACCCGAGTGCTCCGACCAACTTGTCCCAGCGTGCGTGAAGCAGCAGGGCATTCCAGAGGACGATCATCAAGGCGCCGTTTTCTTTCGGATCCCATCCCCAGAATCGCCCCCAGCTGTCGTCACCCCACAACCCGCCCAGGACAGTCCCGACAAAGCTAAAGAAGATCCCGAAGCAGACCACGCCGTAACAGATTCGATACAAGACATCGATGAGTGACGAATAAGACGTCTTTTGTTGCTCCGACCGGACCCAGTGCTTTGCGAAGAGGATACCGATGATAAAGATCCCCAAGAAGCCGGCCAAGAATGTAGCGCTGTAGCCCAACGATACACTGATCACGTGGGTGGACAACCAGAATTGCGTATCCAAAACCGCTTGCAAGACGGGCATCGAGTCACCGATATCCAAACCGTAGGCTACTTGCAACGACAAGAATCCCGCGACCGATGCAATCAGCAGAGAGATCGAGATCGGGAACAAGACTTCGGCGACCACGCATGCCAACACGACAGCCCAGCCGATAAACACAGCCGCTGAGTACAAGTTGACGACGGGCGGACGCTCGGAAATATAGATGCGACTTGCGATGGCGATTGTGTGGAGTGCAAGGGTGAGCAAACACAGCCAAAAGGCCGCTTGGCGGAATCGTTCGCGAGCGACCGCGAACCCAATCAATGCGGTCAAACCACTAACGACGTACAGCATGTAAGACAATCCGATCGGATTGAAGTATTCGTACCAGGCTTCGAACCGTGTCTTGGGTAATCGAGCCATGGCCCCGTATCGCTCGTCGAGCATTTTCTCGTAGGAAGCGACTGCTTGGTTGACTTCCTTGCTCTTACCGCTTCCCTGACGAATCAATCGGGTTAACTCACGAAATGCCGTGGTGGGATTGTCGGTCTTATTGGCATCAAAGTTTCGAACCATGTCGTAGAAAGCGGACACATACGCATGCCAGCGTGGAGGAGGTAGTTTCGGATCGAGTTCCTCCGGGGCTTCGCGCGGCGGGATCATGGCTGGTGGATTCTTCTCGTTCAACGATTCGACGAGCGGTTCCAAGGCTGAGATGGCTCGCGAAAGCTTTTCTGGCGAATCGACTGTCTTTAGGATTTCGTCCACCGGTTCATAAGCTCCCCATACATTGTAGAAGACCATTAACTTTT
Source organism: Pirellula sp. (assembly GCA_025459275.1). Classification (GTDB taxonomy): domain Bacteria; phylum Planctomycetota; class Planctomycetia; order Pirellulales; family Pirellulaceae; genus JBKCUI01. Next base: position 10,337 of record JALOQW010000068.1, on the reverse strand, counting down.
GCTGTAAGTCCATGAACTTCTGCTCGTCAAAACTCCAATCCTCTCGTTTTCTTTCGAGGATCTTCCTGGTCTTCTCCTCCATGCCGTCGAGCTTCTCGCTTATCTGTTTGACCGAATAGCAGTTGCTCTTGTGCCGTTGGAGCCCCAACTCATCGAGCAAAGCCTGAGAATCGATGCGCACAAGCGGAGCTTTCATAACCCAATCAGCATGCGCGAACACGCTCATCAACCACTGGGCGGATGTGACCTGCTTGCCAGTCTTCTGACCTCCTTCGTAGCTGTGTCCTTCGCTGGTCAACGCATAGGGTTTGTTCGACAAGGCTTTCAGCAACTGGGAGCCAACCCCCGAAAGAGGTTTCATGCGCCCCTCGTGCTGCACGGGAAGGGTGCCGATGCGGTACCAGTCGATTTTGTCACTGCTGGCCGCGGGGGGCTTGGCTCGTGAGGCCAAAATCCCTCCGATGACCACCACTGGGACCAGGAGAGAAAGTAGAAACCAGGGTTGCCGGACTGGTTTTTTGATGGCGTTGCGTTCGTAGCGAGATGCGAAGCGGGTCAGAGTGATACTAAAGTGAGCCAGCATCCCCAAACCAACCAGCACACATGACACATAGGGAATCAACCAACCAGCGTTGGTGACAACTTGCAGCACGGTCTGCTCGACCCCCATGGGTGATTGCTCGGCGCTGGTGTATTGCGATTGGTAGTATGTCTCGCCGCGAAACCTCATCGGGCTATTCATCCATATACGTCCCTCTTGAAGCGTCGCGCCATCCTCGTCGACGATTCGAACATAGGAGGAATAGTCTTTCGGAATCGCGGTCCCAGTGTATTGCTCGAGAACCACATCCTTGAGTTCGAACGAGAATGGCTTCAGGTTGCGCCGAAATCGGAGCGCGAGATCGAAGCTGCGTCCATCCGAATCCAGCGAATTGAGGATTGGAACAGGCCGGACCGTGGGATCGTTGAAAAATTGACTGACCGCAAACTTGCCGAGTTCTTTCGACGTTTTCTTTTCACGGATCGATAGGTACGCTGAAGCGAAGTTCATCTCGCTCTTGGCGCCACCACTTTTTCCGACTTCGATGAGTCCGATTTCAGGCGGAAGACCAATCAGCTCAGCGGACTCCTCGCGAAGCTTCGGGTCGGATCGCCGCGGCTGGATGTCCGAATTGACCATGTATCGGTCGACTCGAATCTCGAACGGCAATGACTTGTCGGTCAAATACGTTCCCTTGGCTGCGGAGCTCTCCAACAGGGGATAGTCAAAGGCGACAACACGATTCTTGTCGGGCAGCGACGTATCGATCACTGCCAGCTCGACGATGTCCGTTTGAACAGCGGCCGATGTCCGCTGCCCTTCGAACAAGGCGATTCGTTCTTCCCGTTGTTGGTCACCAAACACGAATTGCCCAACCATGATTAGAGCAATCCCGAGGTGGATCAAAACGTTCCCTCCGCGATGACCGAACAACAGAATCAGTCCGGCCAACAGCACACCGCTGACCAAGGCGCTCTTCGCTAATTGCCAGACAATACGCAAACCCGGATCGGGAATCCGATATGTTTCTCCTGTGAAGGCAAGAAACAAGCCAACGGCGAGAAACATCCCAAAGAAGGTCCACAACACGCTTTTGAGGATCGAGTGTTTTGGGGGGGACCAAAAGCTCCAAGTACCCAACCCAACGATCGATGCCCAGAGCGTGGCAACGGAGCCGTACCAAATCGCATCGTAGCTGAACGGCGGTTCGCCCTGCAGTCCGTCTCCCAAGTGGGCCCCCATGACAATGAGGGCGATCAGCGCGAATCCAACCAGTGTTAAGATCAATCCTCCAATGAATCGCTTTCCTTTGGCCACCATAGGAAAGCGAGTCACCTTGGCAGCAATCAAGTTGAACAGCAAAATCCAGCCAACGGTGGCTCCGCCCGGGATAGCGAATGCATAAGAGATAGGATCTTGATGCGGCCATATCGTCTGGGGCATGAAGACATCGAAGGGAACGATGGCGATCCAGCTGTTGAAGTATTCTTTTTTGACGTCCACGATGGTCGATTCGTCTTGGGCCAAGGTCCCCACAAACAGAATCAGTACCCCGAGCGCGAACATCGTGCAGGTAATCTTGAGCGAGCCTGCCAACTTCAAGATCCCCCAGAAGAACGCACCCATGCTGGTCGCATTCATGGCTGGGAAAGTGGACAGCGGTTGGTTATACGGCGAAGCGGTAGCCATACGATATCTATTCCCGTTGATAGGTTTTTATTTCAGCTGCAGGGTTTGGACAAATTGCATCATGTTCGCACGTTGCGATTCGACCAATGTCGCATCGCCTCGCAACTTGACGAACACGTGAAGATCTTCACGCGGGCTAGGGAGTGATGCCACCAACAACATCGGCGCATCGACTTGTTCTGAGTCTCGAATCGTGTAGAGCACTCCTTCGCCGAGTGATGCGGAAAACTTCTCGGACTTGGCGATCGTCGACTCGGCCAAGCTCTGGAGTTTGACCGGATCGGATTCTTTGGAGACCTGTTGGTACCACATGAGAGTATTGCTCGAAGGGTTATCGACAGCCATACTCACGGTAACTTCCCCTTCCCCATCCGGGGATTGGATTCCGAACGTAGCGAGACGGAACGGTGAACCGGGGGCGGATTGCCATCCATCAGGTAATTGATATTCGAGTTCTGGTTTTTGGGATTCGGAATCTGGGGACGGGGCTGTGGATCGGGGTGCATTGGCGGATCGGGGTGTATTGGCAACGCTGGGGGGGGATGGAGCGCTGGGGGCTGCAGGAGCACCTGTCATGCTTCCACTGCCGTTGCCTTGAGCGTCGAAGATGTAACCTGGAAGGAGACTCGAAGAACGACTGACTGAGATCAGTTCGTCCTTCATTGCTTCGATGTCGATGTCAGGGAGTTGGAGCTGTCCTCGCCAGCGATTGATGTTGCTGAGAAGGTAGCTTTGCCATTCCGAGGCAGGGGGCATCCCCAGGACGGTGACGGTGAATTTGACATTGCCAGTGGCGTCCGGTGAAACGAATTCCGCCATCGCAATGTCGTCGCGCGGGTTCATGGTCCAACCGGATGGCAGCGACATTTCAGGCTTGCCCGTCGAAGGATTGATCTGGAAATCGGCCACAATGTTGGCAAAGTCAGCCATCAGCGCCTGGAGACGGTCGGGGGAGTCGGTGGCTTTGAGGAAGTAACATCCCGATTCCATGGGGATGACAGCCCCCAAGATCCGCTTCGGCCCTGCGGCAGCGGGGGCGGACGGGCGCCCGGAGTTTCTGGTCAGCGTTTGGGAGCCGCCCGCATTCGGACCTGAAACGAAAATGGTATCGGATTTGGGTGCGTCATAAACCCGCACCTCCACCGGCTGGCTGCACCCCAGACTCAAGGCCAAAACGGCCAAGGAGGCTACGAACAATCGTGTCTGAAGCCTAAAGGTGGCCGTGAGTGAGCGAGTTTGGAATAAAGGTTGGCAATGTGGCAAAATATCAGCACCGCATGCATCAAACACGAGTATTTCGGGAGGAAAGTCCAAGGCGGGATCGGATCGACGTCGAAAAAATGCCGATCCGACAGGACGCAAACCGTGTCCAGGATTAGCGTTCCGCGAGCCCTAAAGGTACTCCCGCTCCCTGCACATCAAGTTCACAACCGCCCGAATTATATCCCAGAGCGAATCGAAGGGCGATGCGAAACGGCACTCCCTTGTATGTGCCCGTGTTCTTGTATGTGCCCGTATTGTCCGCTTCGGACTCGAAGACAGTGCGAGAGGGAGCGTGGCGACTTCACCCCTCTGGTCCTATTGCGATTTCAATCCGATGGAGAACTCCGGCGGGAGCGAACGGATGTGAAGATCACGTTGCGGGAAAGGAATTTGGATCCCTTCGGCTTGAAAACGATGCTGGATGCTGGTCAGGATTTCATGGCGGGTCGGCAGCCGAAGGTCCAAACTTGCGAGAAAAATGCGGACTTTGATCGTCAACTGGCTATCGGCCATAACTTCGAAAAATGCCGTCGGTTCGGGATTTTTAAGAACGTTGGGATGGGCGAGGCAAATTTCTTGCAGGATCTGGCAAGCTCGTGTTACATCGGTTCCATAGGCTACACCTACATCGATGACGAGGCGGTTTGTCGCGTCCGAAAGGGTCCAATTGAGCAAGCGACCGGTAATCAAGTCTTTGTTGGGGATGACCAGCTCCTGCTGATCGAAGTTCATCACGGTGGTTGCTCTCATCCGGATTCGAGAAACCGTACCCGTCGTATCTCCGATCGTAATGACATCCCCGACTCGTACAGGTTGTTCAAACAAGAGGATCAATCCGGAAACGAAGTTGGCAAAGATCTCTTGCAGGCCGAATCCAAGACCGACCCCCAAAGCGGCAACCAGCCATTGAATACTTGCCCAGCGAACACCGAGACTGTTGAAGGTCATGGCGATCCCAAGAATCAAAATCGTGTATCTCGAGATCGAAGTGATGGCGTAACGAACGGCATTTTCAAGAGGGAGGTGCTGCAGCAGGGCGATCTCGAGCAAACCTGGAAGGTTCTTTGCTGCGACGACCGTCATGATGGCGGCAGGGATTGCTAGTAGCAAGCTTGCCAACGTCACTGGGAGTTTCTCGTCAGGGGTGGATCCGGCAACGGTCCATAAGGTGACAGAGTCCAATGCTCCTACTGCTGGCAACACAGATGACCAAATGAATGCGATGGCGGCAACCGCTGCAACAATTAACGTACTAGAAACGAGGCGTATCGTCTGTGCATTGATCTGGGAAAGGTCGCTACCGGTCTCAAGCGTAACGGTAGCAGCTCCGAGAGGCGCACTCGCACTCGCTGCATCTGCATCTCGCCGCCGCGCTTCTTCGAGTCTCGCCCGAGCCTGCGCGATAACCAACTGCCGTCGTTGGAGGAGCAGCCATCGCCATATCGTGAAGTACAACAAGAAAAGTCCCAGGAGGGTCATGATGCTAGTATGGAAGTGCATCGCGAGCCGACTGGCTGTGTAGTGATAGCCCATCAAGCTCATGGCAATCATCACGATCGGTGCCAGCGCCAATCCGAAGTACCATAGAAACCGGAGCCGATCGATCCAGCCACCGCGATGCTGCGAGATGTATTCGCGGAAGACGCCACGGTAGGGATGCAGGACAATGAGCAAGAAGATTGTGGAGACGAACATCAGCAGGCAGAATGCGATCCTCCCTATTGAATTCTCCCATCGAGGCTCCGAGGCATGGCTGATGATCGCGATCAAGATCACTGTTGGAATGCCGAGATCAATGAACCAACGCAGATGCTTTCGCAATAAGACCGTGGCATGGGTCGACCACTGAAAGTGCGTCTCTGCAAGCCCGCCATTGCGTACGATTTGTCGAAAGAATTCCAATGGGAAGAAATACCGAGCACCGACCAACAAACCGAATCCAACGGATTCAACAAACTTGTCACCGCTGGCTTGGGTCGTCAATCGCCATCCGAACAACAAGTGGAGCAAGGTCAGGGGCAAACTCATCAAGACGCAGAGCGTGATGACCTTCAGTGTCGGTGAAAAAGAAGTGGTGTTGGATTTGCTCGCTGTGACACCGAGCGACTGCACGGTCTTCCGCATCGGCTTGGTGTAGACCAGCAGAATAGCCAACACTGCCACCGCCAAACTGTAAATGGACGGATTCGATCGGAGATCGGTTAACAGGGTACGAGGTACTTCTTTCCACTTCGAAAGATCCAACAACTCTTGAAGTGAACGCCATAGGTTGGATAAGTCCGTCGTGCCGAATGGGTCGGTCGATCGTATCCAAAGGATATGTTCATCGATGAAGGATTGATACTTGCGCACCTGATCGATCAGTTGATGATTGAGTTCCGCCAAAGTGAACAACGTCTCAGAAAAATTGCTCGCATCCAAACGAAATTCATCGACGATGCGTCTTTCAGTCCCTTCCAGAACCGTTCGCTGCTGTTCCTTCGTGAGGCCAGGGAACTCGGGGATCGCGGCCTCAAGATCCAAGGGTGGCTGTGTTGGGTCTGCGGAGATCGGATTCTCGGCCTTCCAATCGTCCAGCGCAAGAATAATCGATGAGTTGATCGATATCAGGAAGGTCGTTGCGCTGTCGACGGAGCATCTCTCCGACAAGACTCTTCATTCGAGACATTGCAAAGGTACGGTCGCCGGGTGTATCGGATGATCGATCCCTTGACAGGCGTTCGGTCATGATTCGGTAACGGTCGGACCATTGCTTTTGTTGCGCCTTGGCCTCGTCGATTTTCATGCGCAAGGTCGCGTGCTCTTTCACAAGCTTCAGCCAATCGTCGGTGCGTTGAACGATGCGGGTTGTGTCCGCTTCTAACCCGGGCTTGGATTCGCTCTTGAGCTCCTCTGCCAGAACCTTCTGCTTGCCGATAAGATTTTCGCGGCGTTTCCCCAACTCTTCATTGATCTCTTTGAGTTTGAGTTGGTAGAACTTTTCCTCCGCGATTAGCAACTCCTTGCGAATTGGAAGGAGTTCGCTTTCGGCATCAAAGGTTCGCTGCTCAAGCTCGAGCCTTCGCAAGTGAGCGTTAACGGTCGCCAGTTTCGCTCGAATCAACAATTGGTTGGCTTCTCGAATTCTGGGATCGATACCCTCAGGTGCAGGCGCGGCGAGTTCCTCACTCAGCTTCGCAATAAGGGCCTTGTCTTCGTTGATGTAGCGAGGAATCTCTTTGCGTCGCGATTCGCGGGTCGCAATCGTGGTCTCAAGATCCGATCGACCTTTCGTGACCCCTTGCAGAAGCGCGTTGGCTTCTAGCTGGAGGTTCTGAAGCGTTTCCACTCGCGTGAATGGAAGCGTGCCTTCAGCGAAAGGGGACTTGAACGACGGAGACTCTTTGCGCTTCTTGGCATCGGCTGTGGCGTTGGGTGCAGCTTCGACGGCCGTCGTGAAGTCTTTGATGGCCTTTTCCTCTTCCTGACGTTTCCGCGTCTCGGCCAGGATGGCTTCGTAGGCTGTGACCAAGGCTTGTTTCAAGGCAGTGTCTAGATCGGTCGCAGTTTGAAGCGATTGCAACTGAGCAGCAATGGTCTCCGGTGCGATCGCAGTCGCGTCAGGGGCTTGGACACTTCCTGTTGTTGGTGCAAGATCTTGAGTTCCGCCAGTCGGAGCATTGACTGCAGGTGCCCCATTGGGAGAAGCCGTTGCAGGATCCTGGCGCAGGTTGTTGGCTCGGTTTGCAAGTCGCGCTTGGGCAGGCGACATCTTGGGAGGTTGCGGGATGGCAGACGGCGCAGGCGCACCGGGTTGACCATTGCTCGGAATTAAATTGAGCTGAGCATCGGCAAATTCAGCTAGTCCGATCCACAGCACTGCACACCACAGGATGGCTAGCAATGCATGCAAGACCTTGCTTTTCGCTGGAGACCCCACGCTGCCGACTTTCTGTAGGCGAATTCGATGATTCCGTGAGCCGCGACGCTTTTGGGCGTACAGCGGTTTCTCGCTGACTGTAGGAAATTTTACCGCATCGACACAAGGTGCGAAATTGAATTTCGGATCGCGAGGACTGATCTGGCATTGCAACCCGATTCCTTGGTACCCTCCCGCGCTCGCCGACAAGAGAGCCGATGCATCGGCATTGCGTTGGGTTTCATCAAGGAGCCGTGATGTACAAATTATTGCTGTGTTTGCGTTATCTTCGGACACGCTGGATTGCGTTGGCTTCGATCGTCTCGGTCACACTGGGGGTCGCGACACTGATCGTGGTCAACAGCGTGATGGATGGGTTTACGGTCCAGATGCAGGAGCGAATGCACGGCATCCTCAGTGACCTGGTCGTTGAAACTCGGTCCACGATGGGTATTGCCCAACCCCACTGGTACGAAGAACGAATTCGCGCACGACTTGGGGAGAGTGTGTCAGGTGTGACCACGGTAGTCACTCTACCTGCGATGCTCACGTTCCAGCACAATGGTAACAGCCTCACGCAGCAGATCAATTTGATCGGAATCGATCAGAAAACGTACGCCAGTGTCAGCGACTTCAGCAAGTACCTGCTCCATCCGGAGAACCGACAGCAACTCAACTTCCTGCTGAAGAACTCAGGCTATGCCCCGGAACGTGAACAGCTTCAACCTGCAGGTTGGGAATATCGCAAACCGATGGCGCGATACCGCAAGGCCACCGTCGATCAGCTTCGGGAAGACGCATTGACGGAGCAGCAGCGTTACGAGGAACTGCAACGAAAGATTCGAGAACAAGAACCCAGCGAAGCCGAAAGTAGCCTTCAGGCTGACAACAGTCCTCAGGCTGACACCAGTCTTCAGGACGTGATGGCGGGACCATCGATGCAGCTTCAAAACAACGCCAAGGTCAAACCCTTTGATGCCGAAGTGGAGCAACGGACCGGTATCGTGTTGGGGATCGGCATCGGAAGTGTCCGTGGTCGAGACATGGACGGCAAGGTTCAAGATTATTTCTTCTTGCGGCCTGGAGATGACGTGCAGGTGACCTTTCCGAATGCAGGAACGCCACCGCGTGGGATCGATGAGTCGTTCACCATCGTTGACTTCTACGAATCCAAGATGAGCGAGTACGACGCAACGTTCGCATTCGTTCCCATTGAAAAGCTGCAACATTCTCGAGGCATGATCAATCCGCAGTCGGGTGTCGGCTCCGTGACATCGATTCAAGTCAAACTCAAGCCGGGAACAGACCTCAATGCTGCGCGAGATGCACTCAGGGACGAGTTCCCGCCTAGTCATGAACTTGTGGAGGTTCGATCATGGCGTGATACCCAGGGGCCTCTTCTCGCCGCTGTGCAAATGGAAACAACGATCTTGAACATCCTGCTGTTCATGATCATCGCGGTCGCTGGCTTTGGGATTTTGGCGACGTTCTTCATGATCGTGGTTGAGAAGACACGCGATATCGGCGTCCTCAAGGCTCTCGGAGCATCGAGTCAGGGAGTGGCAACGATTTTCCTTGGGTACGGTGTACTGCTCGGTTCTGTGGGTGCTGGTGTCGGAGTGGTCTGCGGACTCCTGTTTGTGTGGAAGATCAACGACATCGCCAAGGTCATCGAGTGGATCACAGGACGCGAGGTTTTTGATCCGACCGTTTACTACTTTGACTCGATTCCGACCATGATCCAACCGTTCATGCTCGTATGGGTGACCCTTGGGTCGATCTTGATTGCCGTCTTGGCGAGTGTGCTTCCCAGTATCCGAGCCGCACGCATGCATCCTGTAGAGGCGTTACGCTATGAGTAATTCAACCACCGGTCTCCAACCGCATCTCAAACTCGCGAATCGAGCCTCCTCGTGGCGCGTCGTCCGACCGGATGATTCTGGAGCTGGCGTTGCCGAACGTGTGGAACCAGGAGCCAAGTCTGACTTGATCAGCGCTCGCGGCCTGACCAAATCCTATCGTAGGCACAAGACCATTGTTCCAGTGTTGAAAGGCGTCGATTTCGCGGCTGAAAAGGGAAAGGTCACCGCCATCATCGGTCAAAGCGGTTCGGGCAAAAGCACCTTGCTCCATCTGCTCGGTACCCTCGATCGCCCCGACTCAGGCGAAATCTACTTTAACGGTCAACGCATCGATCAATTGCCAATCCGTCAACGTGATCCATTCCGAAATGCGCAACTCGGAATGATCTTTCAATTCTATCATCTCATGCCGGAACTGACGTTGTTCGAGAATGTCCTCGTCCCTGCCATGATTGGCCACGGACTGTTCTCGTATTGGAGGCATCGTCGCGCCCTTCAGGAGCGTGCTCGCCATCTAATCGATATGGTCGGCCTTGGGCATCGATTGAAGCACCGTCCACGCGAGTTGTCGGGTGGCGAAATGCAGCGGACCGCGATTGCCCGAGCCCTCATCAATGACCCAAGCCTACTACTGGCCGACGAACCGACCGGAAACCTCGATCAAGAAACAGGTGAGTCGATCCTCAAGTTGTTGCAGCAGCTGAATCGAGAACAAGGCCTGACCATTGTCATGGTCACTCACGATGAATCGGTAGCCCAACGATGCGATCAGATTGTCCGGCTGGCGAACGGCAAAGTCGAACGGCTTTCCACCTTGAGCCGATTGAACAGCTCCATTTGAAGCTCGTAGGTTTAAGGTTAATACCGTTCAACGAACTAACCTAATGTAGTGGATCTTGCCAAAGATCCTCGAGCACCGTGATTCTTGGCAACTTCCACTACCTTCGTTGAACGGTATTGGTTTTCCGTCCGGAGGACCGTTCGCAGGTTTGAGGTCCGGAGGACCGGCAGAACTTCAGCCCGGACCGATAGGTCCGGGTACGGCCCCCCACCTATGCCCCAAGCCCCGAATGGGGCGACAGAA
>JALOQW010000067.1 GCA_025459275.1 Pirellula sp. | reverse complement strand
CCACCATCGGGGATTTGATGAGGGTGATGTGGGGGCCATCGAGAGAGTCAGCAGCAGGCGCAGCAGCGGGAGGGGCAGATGTCGGTGCAACTGGCGAAGCGGTCGGTGCAGCCATCATCGGCTGAGCAACAAACGTTTGGCCATGACCAGAACCGCACAGCCGAATGCGCTGATTTTCCTGACGAAGATCGATTTCACCGAGATCGTGCTCCTTCATCAATTCGATCAGTTTGCGAATTCGATCGATGTCGAAAACATCGTCCCCTTTTTTGCTCGACTCCGCCATGTCGCGGCCTTTTCCTCATAAAATCACGATCTGTCAGTCTGAATTAGGCAAAGTTTATACACGCACCGGGTAGGTTCGCCAAGAACGGAACGATCTCGGGAGTTCATGGGACATAGCATGAAGGAAATGGCTGACTGGCTCGGCGGACCCGGCGGATCGTTGTGGGCCATTCGGCTGGCGATGGCCTGCCTGGCGGTAGGATACGCGCTGCAATGCCTGACTGGCGTTCGCAATACCCGCGTGATTGCTGGCCTTTGGGTGTTCGGGGCGGCGCTGGCCAGTTTTCACACGGCCACCGCCATTTCCGCGTTTCATTCCGGGAGTTTTGGGGAGGCTTTGGAGTCCACGGCCAGGCGAACCGAAGCCATGTTCGGGGTTCGCGTCAGTTGGGGGCTGTTCGTCAATTACGTTTTCGTGGCGGCTTGGTGGCTGGACGCCATCTGGCGATGGCAGTTTCGGCCAGCCCCCCTTCGAGCGGTCGAAATCGGTATCGATTTTTTCCTGATCAGCATCGCGTTTTTTGGTTCTGTGGTCTTTGCGACCGGTCCCATCCGTTACGTCGGTTTGGTCGTCATGGCGATTTGGGTGGCTCTTTGGTTTCGACGATACTCCACAAAATGCAACGCATCAGAGCATGGATAAAGCTGGGGGAACGGCGAGGTCTGGATATGGCAAAAAAATGGAAGGACAAAAAGATGATCAACCACTCACAAGAATCGGTGGCTATCATTCTTCACTTTTTTCGCCCGTTCATTTTTTTGCCATTCACGGATCCGCGCGCTAAGCGTTATCCGGACCTCCATGCGAAAGTGGTTCGCACACCAGGCTATGCCACTACGATACGGGGGTAACGCGCGAGAGCGTTGAGGCCACTTCCAAGGTTTGAATCCGATTGCGAAGGGACTGGGCGGCCGCTTCGGGAAGGACTGTGTTGATGAAGCAGTCGGAGCTCCATTCGAAGCCAGCGATCTTGCTGAGTCGGGGAATGACCTTCAAACGCCAGTGAAAAGCGTCTGGCAGCTCATGATCAAAGTGGCTGGTTTGCAGGACCAGGTTGTACGCGCAGCGTGGATGTTCGGCTTCGATGGCTCGCAGGATCACACGGACCATTTTGGACAGATCTGCCAACTCTTCGGTACTGCAGTCCTCGTATCGAGCCCGATGTCGTTTGGGCAGGATGGAAACCGAAAAAGGAAATCGCGAAGCGAAGGGGCAAATAGCGACGCAGTGATCGGTCTCTCGAACCACTCGTTCCCTGGCTTCGATTTCTTTCTCGAGGACCGAGCAGACGTAGCATCGTTCATGCGTTTCATGGTATAGCGCAAGTCGTTTTTGGATGCGGAGTACATCGCTTGGAATGAAGCTCGTACAGATCAGTTGGCTATGAGAATGGACAAGCGTTGCCCCAGCATCCGCGCCGTAATTCTTGAAGACCACAGCGTACTTCATTTCGCGACGTGCCCGCCAATACTTGAGACGTTGCCGATACGCCTCGAAGACCAATTGCGTATGGTCGTCACTCAGTTGCGTCAAGCTAGTCACATGTTGAGGCGATTCGATGATCACCTCGTGTGCACCTACCGTCGACCGCTTGATAAACAAGGGACGAGCGGAGGCGGGATCGGAGTCATTCAGTTCCCCGATGCGACGTTCACGGATTTCGTCCACATCGGGATGCGACCAGCCGATCGGAGGTGGCCCATACGTGACCGCAGGGAACTTGTTGGGAACGACCCGGACGAGCCATTCAGCTCGGGTACGAGATAGATCGCCTTGCCGAGTCGATCGCGTGCTTTCCCAATCTGGACTCGGCAGCACCAGGGTGGCTTCGGGTGTCTCGTGTTCAGAGCCGCGACAGAACGGGCAACGCAATCGAGATTCCGGCTCGATATGCGATGTTCGGTCGTAGTCGTCGGGACGCGTCGTACGATTGGGAGCATATATCACCCAGCGATCGCTCAACCAATCATGACGCATCTCATTCATCGATCACAATCGCCCTTCGATAGCTGCCAATTCTCGTGCTCGTTGATATGCGACCACCATCATGTCCGCACTTCTGGACCAAGACCAATCTTGATTCATCCCAGCGTGCACGAGTTTACTCCATTCGTTGGGGCTGTGCGAATAGAGATCAATGGCTTTCGAAAGACAATTTTCAAGGCTCTCCAGGTCGTAGCCTGTAAAGGAGAAGCCGGTTGCTAGACCCTCACGAAGCGAAACGTCGGTGGTTGGGCAAACGGTGTCGATGAGTCCACCTGTCGCATGAACGACGGGAACGGACCCATAACGCAAGCGGTAAAGCTGATTCAATCCGCATGGTTCATAGCGGCTAGGCATCAAAAAGAGGTCGCAGCCGGCTTCGATTTTGTGCGCCCATAGATCGGAAAACTCCAATCGGACCGCTACGCGATCCGGCCGCTTGCGGGCTAACGATTCGAGAGCCTGGGCATAACGCGCTTCTCCATTTCCCAGAATGACCCACTGCACGTCGCGGTGATCGACCCAACGTTCCATCAATGGGATGACGAGCCCCCATCCTTTTTGCTCCGCCAACCGACCTACGAGACCGATCAGAGGGACATCCGCTCGGATCGGTAGCTGCATGGAGGATTGCAAGTCTTGTTTGCACGCTCGTTTCCCAAGCTGCCAGTCTTCGTTCGAATAGCGCTGCGCGATATGGGGATCATGAGTCGGATCCCACACCGAATAGTCGACGCCGTTAACAATTCCCATGAGCCGATTCGATTTAGCGCGCAGGACCCCATCCAGCCCACAACCGTCTGAGGGCTGTTGAATCTCTCTCGCATACGACGGACTGACCGTCGTGATCAGGTCGGCAAACGCGATTCCTGTCTTGAGCATGTTGAGATCGCCATAAAACTCCATTTGCTGCCAGTTAAAATACTGCCAGTCCAAACTGGTCAGGGGCATGTCCGCTCCCCAAAACCTTCCTTGATAGGCGAGGTTGTGAATCGTCATCACCGATGCCGCTTGGCGATACCAAGAAAAGTCGTGGAAACCGACCCGATGATAGGCAGGGATCAGTCCGGTTTGCCAATCATGACAGTGGATAATGTCTATGTTCAAATGAAGTCGATGAATCGCTTCAACCACAGCCTTCGAAAAAAAAGCAAAGCGCTCGCAGTTGTCGCGATAATCACCATTGGCATCTGAATAGAGCGACTCACGATCAAAGTACAGCGGCTGATCGATCAAGAACACTTCAACCGAGCTATCCGGCAAATGGGTCTTCAAGATATGGGCCGTCATCGGTTTGCCAGCCATATCCACCACGAAGGAAATATGGGTGTCGACGATGTTGCGAGCGCTTCGCTTGGCGCTGGCATAGGCAGGCAAGAAGAGGTAACAGGTATGTCCGTTGCGAGACAGCTGTATTGGTAGGGTACCGCATACATCAGCAAGCCCCCCCGTCTTGGCAAACGGGATCGCTTCACTTGCGGCCATCGCGATATGCATGTTGGAGAGCTCGCGTGCAATGGTTGGATTCGATCTGACTTGTCGAACGTCTCGACGAATAGAGAGTGAATCGCATTGTGGCATTGTCAACACCGGTTGGCCAGAAATTTGGATATTCCAAAAGAGTTTTGGAACTCGAGAACTTGACCTTGGTATCGGCCAAAGCTGTTCGCTATAATCCCGCTTCGCATCTGCAGTATCCAACCTCGTAACCCACCGGGAATCCACGTATCGTGCTATCGATCCGACCCTCTGTAACGAAGCATGTGCTGAGCGTCTTTGGCCGATCGATCCATCCCGAGCTGTTCACCAATCACCGTACACGGCTGATTAGCCGTAATCACTACCGAGCCCGAATCGATATCACCAGCGACGGACATGTCGTCGCCTTTACCGGCAGCCGCGGAGCCACGATGACCGAAGTCGTCGGCTCGTTCCAACAATCGCTTCCCCAACAGCGGAAGTTGTTCGAAATGAACTTGCGAGGCAAGTACGTCGAAGAAATCCAGGGAAAACGCGGACTGAAGTATCATTCCCAGTTCGAGCTGGATCATGTTTCAGCGGATATGTTCTGGATGCTTCAGAACCAGCTCCAAAACTGCCCATCCCCGGAAGGGATGGTCCACGCCTTTGACTCCAGCGGACGCATCCCGTTTGGTGCCATCAGCTACGTCCACCTCGAACAAAGGGAACGCCAACTGCTGATCCAAGCATTCCATACCTTCCCCGACGACTACATCATCGTCAAATCGACGTCGCTGTTTTCGGTTGAGGCCTAAAGAGCTTCCGTTCAAGAGGACGTGTTTTGCGGCGACACCGGACAGCTCGCGCCGTTCCGCTAGGAGGGAAATTCGCGCGCGTGAGCTATAATTGAGCGTCACCTTTCTCTAAGGTCTTTGGAGTCCGCCCGCTATGTTCATGACTCGATGCTTGCTCATTTGTCTTGCCGTCACCCTGCACGCGATCATGGCCCGCGGGGACTTCGTCATCTATAGCATCCCCGGTAGCGATGCCGCCTTCGTGCTTGAAGGGAAAGCCAAGATCCTGGGCTTGGGAGTCATCGAATTCACCCACCCTATGGGTACAATCGCACTCAGTCGAGACAACACGACGGTCATTAAGTGTCCAACCCGTCAGGAGGAGTTTGAACGCCTCTTTTTGCAAGCCAAACGATCCGGCACCATCGAGGATTATCTCACCGCTGCCAATCAAGCCCTGCGACGAGGATTGCTCAAGGAGTTCCGAGAATGCTGCAACGCGGCTTACCGCATCGATTCTAACCACCCGACGATCCAGCGGCTACTCGAGGCCCGGCGCAGAATCAAAGCACCGATTCAGGACGACGATCGCCCATTGAACGAATTGAAGGGGTTCGTTGATCGATCGAACATGGAGGTTGTTACAAGTCCGCACTACGTGATGCTCCACGATACTGGATCCGCAAAAGGGGGCAAAGGGCGACAAACCCGCGCCGAGAAGCGACTCGAATTGTTGGAGAAGGTTTACGAGTCCTACTTCTTGAAGTTCGCATTGGACGGAACGCTTTTGCCCTGCCCGGACGAGCGTCTCAAAGTCGTGCTGTTCGGTGACGAACGTGACTACCTGAGGTTCTCCACTCAACTGGATGCCTCGCTGGCGTCCGCACTTGGCTATTGGTCTCCAGGCAATAACACCGCTGTCTTCTTCGATCAAGGCACCACGCAACGGATGCGAGCACTCCAAAACCTCAGCGCCGAATTGCAGCGTCAGAAACAAAAGACCCGCGGAACTCCTGCTTCGAAGGAGACCGCACATTTAGCGAATACCCTGGAACTGCTCGTCAAAATCATTCGTGAAGAAGACGATATCGAAGTCGTCTCGCACGAAGCGACTCATCAGCTCGCAGGTAATACGGGACTCATGCCCCGCAACAAGATTGCTATGCGATGGGCCCACGAGGGATTGGCTAGCTACTTTGAAACTTCCAGCGACGCGGGCTGGGGCGGCATCGGGGCCGTGAATCAAGGACGACTGAAAGGCTATCGCAGAGTCTCCAGCGACCCGCAACGAGCCCCCATCGAACTTCTGGTCAGCGACTTGTTATTTGATCAGGCGCAGGATGGTCGACAGCGATCAGATGCCTATGGTCAAGCGTGGGCGTTGACCCATTTTCTCATGGAGACTCGAGGCGAAACCTTAGTCGACTATTACCAGAGAATTTCGGAGTTGAGCGATTCAGATCAAGGCATCCGACGAGGAGACCTGATCGATCACTTCCGAGACAGTTTCGGCGATCTGCGGGCCCTGGAATCGCAGTGGCATCAGTATATGGTGGAGCTCAAGACCGATGTCGACCGCATGCGCGATGCCATGCGCTAGCACAATGGCGTCCCCTTGCAAGCGGAACGGCGCGAGCCGTCCGGTGAGTACTGATCGTGACCGAGCTATAGCAGCACCCCTTCACCGGGCAGCTTGCGCTGCTCCGCTTAGGGTTTAAGCGCAATACCGTTCAATGAAGGTAGTGGAAGTTGCCAAACTTCCCAGTGCTCAAGGATCTTTGGCAAGATCCACTACATTAAGTCGGTTCGTTGAACGGTATTGGGTTTAAGCGGTAGCGCGCGGTAACACGTTAGCGGTGACGCAGAAGCCCCGGCTGCGCATCGAGTTCCAAGGTGTCGACAGCACCGGCTGCGTATCGTTCCCATGCCAAAGCTCCCATGACAGCGTTGTCTGTACATAATTTCGGGTCCGCGATACGCAACGTGATCCCGCGATCGGAACATGCAGTCTGTAGCTGCCGACGAAAATTCTGGTTCGCTGCCACTCCGCCACCAACACACAATCGCTTCCATCCGGTCCTCTTCAGCGCCAGAAGCGACTTGCCGATCAAGCAGTCGATGACTGCTTGTTCGAACGAAGCGGCAACGTTGGCTTTTTCCGAGTCAGTTAAGGTGAGCTTGGACCAATCTCCCTTTCCTGTACCAGCAATGCGATAACGGACGGCCGTCTTCAAGCCAGAAAAGCTGAAATCCATTCGGCTTGGGTCATCCAGCAAGGGGCGAGGAAACGAAATCGCATGCGGATCTCCTTGTTGTGCCAACCGAGACAAGTGCGGCCCGCCTGGAAATGGCAGCCCCAACATGACCGCGACCTTATCAAAGGCTTCACCCGCTGCATCGTCGATTGTCCCACCCAAATACTCCCAATCGATTGCCGAAACGCATCGGTAGAGATTCGTATGGCCGCCACTCACCACCAACCCGATGCAAGGAAAGATCGATTCGGGAACCCCTAGGCCGCATGCATAGATATGCGCTTGAACATGGTTGATGCCGATCAGCGGCTTTGACCATGCCAACGACAACGCCTTGGCTGCAGAGAGTCCGACCAACAGCGAACCAGGCAAACCAGGGTGCGTCGCGACGGCGATGGCGGATAGCTCTGAACCACGAACACCCGATTGTCGCATTGCCGTTTCAATCACCGGCAGGATTCGTTCCAGATGTGCGCGAGCAGCGATCTCTGGTACCACTCCCGCAAATGCTTCGTGCAATGCTTCTTGCGTCGCAATGCACTCTCCCAAGACGCGGCCATCGCGGGTCAAGACGGCGGCAGCGGTCTCATCGCAAGTAGATTCGATCGCGAGCAATGTTTCCACGGGCTCTCCAGACATGTCGCGATCCTCTTTCATGCGACAGGATGGAGCAAGTCCGCATCCGCTCCTAATCGGGATTGCATCAGGTGCCGAATCCTGGGCCATTCACTCGCTGCTTTTTCCAAGGCCAAGGGATAAGCCAATGCCAATGCAAAGACAACCCGCTTCAGCGATGCATCGTCGGCCAACAAGAATGCCTCCAACCACTCTTCCAGCGCATCGAAGTCAAACAGCAAGACTTCGGCGATGCGAATCGAATCTTGGACCGCGAACTCCTTGCCTAAGGGAAGTAGATAATGAAGGAGGTTGGATGAACGTTCCAAGCGCGTTCGACGAATGATGTCGATGCTCCTCAATTGACCCGCACGGCCCATGTTCGCGAATCGATCCGCGATCAAGGTCAGAGTGCGGGGGGAGCGGCAGCGAACCAAAGCAATGGATGCCTGATCCGCAATCGACGTCCGATCGGATTGAAGGAGCTGCAGCAGCGGGTCCTCGAAACCTGGAATGGGATGGCGGGAGGCCAACTCCAAGACTGCGACTGCAAGCGACGATGGCTCTTGGTCATCGATCCATTCATGAAATCCACGTTCGATCCAGGGTGTAGCTTCGCCGCGCTGAAGTAACGCTTCTAAAGCGATGGCGATATCTGTTGGTTGACCATCTTCAAAATCAAGACAAAGGGACGACGAAGAGCGATGCAACGCCGCGACACGCTCCTTCATCGAAACGATCGGGACACGGAAAAAGACCTTGGACGATTGCTTCAAAGCCTCGATCGCATCAAGATGCGATTGAAACACCGATGCATCGCAGACCGAGAGGGCTTCCACCAACTTCCCGGCGCAGCGGCACGTCCGATCGGTCAGCTTGCGTCCAGCCGACATCGATTCCGCTCGCGCCAAGCATTCGGCAACTTTGTCCCCTTGGATCGGTAGGTGAGAGATCAATGGGAAGTCCGGGAACGCATTTTCTGGTCCCCATCGATCCCAAGCGGAGAAAAGCGCGGGGATGATTTCGGGATTGGATACGTAGGAACTCGTGATCAACTCCAACGAAGCCGAGCGGACCCGGGGATCTGGATGCGCCATCCAGGTGATCAATTGCTCATCGGTGACTGCCATTTTCGATTACACTGAACCTCGGTCCCAAATCTCTCTTCCCAATCCCACCTCTCCATGCAGAAAGAATGACCCACTCCATGCCGATCAACAACTCCAAATCCAACGGCTTCTGGCGATCCAGGCTTGCGTACGCCTTAGTGGGCTCCGCCATGATGTGCTTCTCGCCCGGTCTTTCAACCTTGGCCGAGGACCCTGAGAAGCCTCTATCGGTTCGGCCCGAACCCCAAAACGCCGAATGGGCTGTCTCCTGGTGGATGCCCCGACACGAGCAGAAACTGAAGGAAAAAGCGGAGCTGGCAAACTGCCAACTGGTGTGGATCGGCGACTCGATCACCCACGGCTGGGAGGGAGAGGGCAAAAGCCTCTGGGAATCCCACTTTGCCAAGTACCAACCCCTGAACCTGGGGTTCAGCGGCGACCGGACCGAACACGTGCTGTGGCGTCTGCAACATGGTGCGATCGACGGCATCCAACCAAAACTCGTCATTATGATGATTGGCACCAACAACGCTGGCCACCGCCAGGAATCCCCGGCGGATACCGCTGCAGGCATCGAAGCTATCCTCGGGGAACTCAAGCAACGGCTACCGGACAGCCGCGTCCTGCTCCTGGCTATCTTTCCTCGTGGGGACGGGCCAAATGACGAACTCCGGAAACTCTGCGACGAAACCAACCGGCGGATCGCTCCATTGGCCGATGGCAAGCGGGTCCTTTTCCTCAACATCAACAGCAAATTCCTCGGTCCCAACGGCGAACTCTCGGCCGACGTCATGCCCGACAAACTCCACCCCAACCAAAAAGGTTATGAAATCTGGGCGAATGCTATCCAAGGCAAAGTGGACGAACTACTCGCCCCGTAAGTCCTTCTGGTGAAGTCCGTGCGATCGATACCAGGGCATCGGGCCCCCCTCGGTAACAGGAATTTGAATATTTCCGGATTGTTAAGCTGTTGCCTGTACGCTTGGTACGCGCTATGCTTCTGGTAATCAAGGATTCGGCGCGGGTGCCGAATTGACTGCAACACAAGTTACCTGGGGAGAAACGAACGTTGTTTACGTACCTGATTTTGGTTGGTCCTGCCATTTTGCTGGCGCTCTATGCCCAATGGCGCGTTAGTTCGGCTTATAGCCAAATGAGCCAGGTTCCCGCCCGAATGACTGGGGCGGAAGCGGCAAGGCGGATCCTCAATTCCGCTGGGCTCCATGATATTCCCATCGAGCAAACGCATGGCCATTTGTCCGATCACTATGACCCATCGGCCAAGGTGGTGCGATTGAGTCAAGAGGTATACCACGGCCATTCCATGGCTTCGGTCGGCATCGCCGCTCACGAAGTGGGACACGCCATCCAAGATGCGCGAAACTATTCGCCGCTGGTGATCCGAAACATGGCCGTTCCTGCGGCCGGGTTCGGCAGCTCGCTGTCGTCTGTCCTGTTCTTGGTCGCGTTCGCGATGCTCTTCTCCGGCGCGACCGCGCTGGGCACATGGGTGCTTCTGATCGCGATTGTTGGCTTTAGCTTGGTAGTGTTCTTCCAACTCATTAACTTACCGGTCGAGTTCGATGCTTCCTCGCGAGCCAAAGACGAATTGATTTCGCACGGAATCATTTCCTCAGGCGAACTTCCCTACGTCAGCAAAGTCCTCAACGCAGCCGCCTTGACCTACGTCGCAGGTACATTGAGTTCGATCATGACGTTGGCCTACTATCTGCTCCAGTACGCCGGCCTCTCCCAAAGCGACGGCTAACCGAGCGGCTGCAACACACCGACGCACTTCGGCGCATCTATTTGTTACGAGATCGCAATGCGATCTCGTAGAGCGGGAGTCAAAAGGGCTCACCCTTTTTGGAAGCCGTCGCAAACTCTCCGTGCACCGTGATTCCTGGTGGGTTAAAATGCCATCCTATCACTTCAGGATCGATGGGATGCCCGCATGAAATCAGAATTACACGTTCGCTGCGCACAATCGCTTTACGCCACACTGCTCTTTCTCATCGGCGTAACGGCTTGGTGCACGTCGATCAGTCGTTGCATTTCGGATGAGCCTGCTTCTAAGTATGTTGTGACCGGTCAAGTCTTGCTTCCAGATGGAAGCAAGGCTGTTGATGCAGCAGTATTCGTTCTTGCCCAACGGGTTTCGCCAAACCAAGAGGTCTATGAATTTGCGTTACCCCAAGGCAAGTATCGAGTTTCGGTCACCAAAGAAGCAAGCCGCCATCCACCTCTAAGCTATCGCGAGACGATTCTGGCTGACGAGTTGGTCGAACTGGATGCACTAGGCTCCCCTTTCATGCTGCAGATCCCCTAGGTGGATTCGTATCGTCATGAAAAATCTGCTGTCCATCCGGAAACTACTCAAGCGAGGAGAGGTTGTGCATGGCACAACAGATGCGATCGGTCTTCCAGTGTCCGAGAAAACGGTGTGTGAAGCTGGATCGCATGCGCGATTGCGGATGGAACGAGCGATTGAGCGAGGATTAATCGGGCTTGGTTCCGCCCCGTCAATGCAAACATCTCGTGTTGTCTCGCAATCGCCATGGCCTTTCGCTCTTCGGCCGCGGCACAAGCGACGAGGATGTCCGCGTTGGCTTGCTCCAGCCGAAGTCTCGACCCGATGTTGACCCCTACCGCGATACTCGAGACGTCGATCGAAACGATTGCAAGCGAGGTCTGCGAATCCAATCCTTTGAGCAGAACTTGCCTTGTGATGCGCGACGGGTCGGACAGCACATCCCGGTAATCAGCGCAGGCACCGACGGCCGTTACGATTCCTTGACCCACCCGCGCTATGATCGTCAACTCGTTCGCGCCGCCAATCAACCTAGCCAAATTGGTTCTGACGGTAACGGATACCCTAACCTTTAATTGGATGCCATCTTGTGCGACAGCGTCAAGCGTGGTGTTCGAAGCATTTTGTTGCTCAGGACACTGAATGACTCTAGGGTTGACGCTCGTGTCAACCGCTGCCTTGATATCCCGGCCGGCCAAATCGATGGCTGAGGCAGTAATCCAATCGAGATCGATCCCCGCACGTTGGGCCGAGACCATCGCGATCATCACGTTTTTTAGATTGCCACCTGCCAAGTACTGAGCTTCCATGTGCTCGGTGGAAATCGGAGCTAGGCCCGCTTGCACTGCTATGATTTTTGCCTGAACGATGACTCTGGGATCGATGTTTTTCAACGACATCGAAATCAATGAAACAAATCGAATGTCGGTTCCGGAAAAATAGGCTTCGAGCCATAACCGTCCATACAGTCCTAGCGTGAGAATCAGCCCAACCATGAGGACGATAGGTACTAGAAAACTCAGGAAGATTTGCATGGCTGTACTTCCCTACAGGTGGTGTGCGTAACGCGCGGAAATCAAGAACAGCGAGGCTGTCAGGGCTTCGATGCTGGTCGGTTGACTGAGGTAAATGTCGATTCCATGCACCCGATCCTGGGCGGTAACATGCTCCTTCGAGGATTCTGGAATCGCGATCAAAACCATCTCGTCCAGTTCTTTGTGCTCTCTCAGTCGGTGCACAAACTCATGGCCCCCCATCCCGTGCATGGGAAGCTTGACGAACACAACTTTGGGACGATTCGTTAGGACCATGCTGACTGCGTTGTCACCATTGCACGCGACCTCGACGGACTGTCCTATTCGACGAAGCATTTGTGCGAGCAATTCGCCAGAGGAATGGTTGTCATCCACGATCACGATGCGAAAGGCTATCAAAGAATGCCGGGTCAACGATTCGTCGCTGCGATCGCTCATCATCTGAAGTTCATGGTTTGGCGCATTGGGTACTTCTTCGCCATCCTTCGTTTCGCATCCAAAAGGGGTGTCTTCGTTCGTCCCCTGAATGGTCTCGAGAAAGACGTCGCACAGCAAAGACAGATGCCGCGCTTGCTTCTCGATGGAGTAGCGATAGTCCACCGTCTCCCCCAATTCGGGATTCGACAAACCTGTTAGGGTGTTATTCAATTTGGATACGGAATTCAGCATCTCCTGCCCAATGTGGCATTGCAGCGCCGCATCTTGGTTCAATTCCTTCACGTTAACCTCTTCCTTTGTTTTGGGTGCAACGTTTTCCGTCGAGACCCTTAGGCAGTGTACGATCCATCCATGATGGCTAGGACGAGGATTGAAGAATTCCCGTCGATGAAGAGGAGCGATCGGCCAAGGAAGTAACTCGCCCCGCCAAGAAAAACCAAAGTGAATTGGCAGAAATTATCTCAGCAACACAAACTCAGCTATCGGTATACCGCCGCAAGATCAAATGAACAAGGAGCAAAGAACCAATGATGCTCAAATACTGCGAATGGACGTTTACCGAAGCTGTTCTTCCAGAAATCGATACGCCGCTCGTCGTGATGTTTCGGGAAAGTCGTGTTCGCAGTCGGGATAAACGACCTCGAGTCGATCGCGGACACCTAGAGCAGTGAAAACAGCGATTGCTTCATCGATCGTCTCTCGGACCCCTTGGCAATCGAAGTTGGCGTCGTGTTGCGGTGAGCTGCTGAAGAAAGCTCGTGGTGCGATGGCTGCGATGAGCTGAGGAAAATCGAACGGGACACGATCTGGATCGGAGCCATACTCGATGGCGATGCGAGGCATGTAGCGAAGGCTGGTCCAGCCTTTTAAGTCTCCGCCGTAGTACTTGTGGAACCGGGTGAAGCCGCAGCTCGATACCACGGCCCGCAGACGTTCATCGAAGACGGCTGTAAAGATCGCGTTATGGCCACCCAACGAATGGCCGATGCATCCTATTCGATTGGGATCAACAGCCGCATGCTGAGTGAGCAAGTCGACGGCTCGCATATTGTCCCACACGGCTTTGAGCGATCCGCTCGGCCATTGAGGATGTCGAGCAAAGTCATATTCGTAATCACCGAACGACGGATAATCGGGGGCTAAGGCAACGAAGCCTCGTGATGCCAGTTCGATGGCATAATGCAAATTTGGGCTACCTCCGAGTCCAACGGGTTCGTCTTTGCCGATCGGAATCGTTTGATGCAAACACAGAACCGCAGGCAAGCTACCATCACCACTCTGCGAGGGGATAAGCAAGTATGCCGGAACCCAATTCCCTTCCTCCGATTCGAAGCGAATCCGTTGCGAAATCAATGAGGGAGCGATCTCAGATTCCGACAAAACTTCCCATCGAACTTCCGGCAAGCCTGTGCGATCCGGCAATGTCCCCATGACCTGTTGAAGTCCATCGAGGATCTGACGTCGATGCGATGGCCATTCCTCTGCTCGTATCGTAGGGGGGATTTGCTTCACCGCATGCAGCTGCGCAGCGGTGTTCGCGCCGAGGAACATCGAGGCGATCAAGTAAGAAGAGATCACGCACGTTC
>JALOQW010000066.1 GCA_025459275.1 Pirellula sp. | reverse complement strand
CTCCTAGGGTTCGCGTTGACAGCGGTCCGCGATCAGCTATTGGCGGAAAAATCGGGTGGAGGTCTTGAACCGGGATGAAAGTCGACCCATCGTTTCGTATCATGAAGATCTCATTGGTTGGTAATCGTGCGTTGCACTTCAAGCCAATCATGGACTTTCGCTAACCTCTTCACTTGATCGACGATTCCGACCAACGCAGGTTTTTTCTATGGCCCAGCGTGAATGGACGACTGTTTGGCTCTTTTCCTGGCTCATCCTTGGAATCGCGGCCGCGGCTGGAGATCCGATGCATGAACAGACGCATCCTCACGAACCCAAGCGCCGAGCGATCCCTTGGGAATCCTCTCGAATCATCGGGACGCCAGACAAGCCGCTGCCACTGAGCATTGAACCAGCGTTCGAGCATTTGAAGTTCAGCGACCCGATGCATGTTCGATGGCAAGCGGATTGCCAGCGATACTTTGTCTGCGAGTTGGGAGGCAAAATCTGGAGCTTTCCTCATGACCCAAACGCTCGCGAGGTCAATCTTGTCGTTGATCTGAAGCGAGACATCCAGAGTTTTGATCGAGAAAAATCCAACGGTCTGGAAAACGTCTATTCGATCGTATTCGACCCCAACTTCCAAGCCAACCGGTTCGTCTATGTATGCATGATCTTCAATAACAAAAGTGGGCGTCCTCTTTTGGATGGCTCGCGCATTTCTCGATTTACCGTCAGCTCTACCGATCCACCAAGGATCGATGTACAAACGGAACTCCCCATCATCACGTGGCTCGCGGGGGGACATAATGGTTGCGACCTAGCATTTGATCCATCAGGTTGCTTGTTGATCAGCACCGGCGACGCAGCAGATCCTGTGCCTCCCGATGGCCTCAGCACCGGACAGGATTGCAGCGACCTGCTGTCGAGCATTTTGAGGATCGATGTTCGCGGAGCCACGCGCGAGCAACCCTACCAGATTCCGATTGATAATCCGTTCCTCGACCGACCAGGAGTAAGGCCGGAGATTTGGGCTTTTGGTTTTCGCAACCCGTGGCGCATCTCCATCGACCGTCCCAGCGGAGAACTGTGGCTCGGAGATGTCGGCTGGGAGAAATGGGAGATGGTGCACCGCGTGGTGCGTGGAGGCAATTACGGCTGGTCGATACGTGAAGGTTTCGAGCTACTTCGCCCCGAAGTTGAAGTCGGACCTACTCCCATTTTGCCACCGAGAATTGCGATTTCCCATTCCGACAGCGCATCGATTACGGGAGGATTCGTCTACCGCGGCAGCCATCTGACTCCTATCGTTGATCGATATCTCTTTGGCGACTGGGTGAATGGTCGCATCTGGGCAGTACCGGTGGATGACCACTCACCTCATGAAGAGGTCGCCAGCGGCCAATTACGGATCATCGCCTTGGAGCCCGATCGCGAGGGCGAACCCTTGCTCGTCAATCATTTCGGTGAAACGACCCTCTTTCGCTTGACGATCAATAGCCAATACGAATCGGAGTTGGCTGCTTCTCAACATTTTCCGCGGCGACTATCGGAAACGGGTCTGTTTACGGATGTGGCACGACAACTTCCTGCCCCAGGTGTCGTCCCTTTCGAGATTCATCATTCGATGTGGCAAGACGGAGCGGTTGCCTCGCATTTCTTGGCGATACCGGGCCTGGAGTCTGTGACCGTCTATCAAGAACCGCAGCCGCTGGACAGTCTAGCCATGTTCCATTCTCGCTTGCATTACCCGGCAGGCACGGTGCTCGCCAAGACCTTGACCATGCCCCCGGATCCCGTACAAGACCGCATGCATGAGGTCAAAATAGAAACCCAGGTCTTGCATTTTGATGGCCGTTTGTGGCGAGGTTACAGCTATCGTTGGAACGATGCACAAAGTGATGCAGAACTGGTTGATGCGGATGGTGCAGAGATCGTGCTGCCTGGAAGCGCATCTCAGCGATGGCGCATTCACAGCCGTACCGAATGCATGCAGTGCCACAATCCATGGGCAGAAATATCGTTGGCGTTCACTCCCGAACAATTGCATCAAGCCGAACGAGGTCGGGAGTCGTCGTGGTTGAAATTGGTCAACGACGGATTCGTTGTTACGTATCAGTCCAAACATCAACCACTCTCGCCTGAACTTTGTGTGCGCGAGGAGCTGACACGTAGCCATGGGGACGTTTCGAACTGGGCACGTTCTTACCTGCATGTCAACTGCGCTCACTGTCATCAAAATGGCGCGGGTTCCGGCGTCAGGTTGTCGCTGCGCATGCAGGACGAAGGTGCGCAAATGATGGCCTTCGGAGAACGCCCCAGCAAAGGGGACTTTGGTATCCTCGACGGCCGAATCCTTGCTCCCGGTGTCCCGACGCAAAGTATCTTGCTTTATCGGCTGGCCTCCAGCTCGGCAGGACGGATGCCTCATATCGGTTCTCGCGAAGTGGACGTCGAGGCTGTCGAATGGATCAACAACTGGATTCGCACCATGCGTGATGAAGAGCCCGCGCCGGGGGTGGACCCGTCCACCTTGAAGGTGCGCGGTGAGAGATTGTTGGAGCAGATCGGAAATGGCAATCAGACCGCTTCCAGCGAGGAACGCAGTGAACGCCTGCAGGATGCGCTTTCTTTAGCGATCGATCTTTGCCGGGAGCGATCAGCGAACGGACCATTGGTGGTCCCGATGAGCACCGATTCTTGGGTGGCGGAACTGGCCAAGGTTTCCGACCCGTTGATGGCCAGTCTGTTCGAAGCACATGTGCCAGCGGGGCAGAGGCAACGACGGCTCAGCGCGGCGACCGCTTTCGCTGAAGTGGCTGATCTTGTCGGCGATAAGCTAAGAGGAGAAGCGTATTTCTTCGATCATGCAGCATCGCAATGTTCGAAGTGCCATCGGGTTGGCGAACGAGGGGTTCAAGTAGGCCCCTCCTTGGACGATGTTGGGTTGCGGCAAACTCCCGCCCAGATCTTCGAATCCATCGCGGAGCCCAGTCGGATCATCGATCCCCGTTATCAGAGTCATGTTGTCCTCACGACCGAAGGACAGGTCATCACAGGACTGTTGGCGGAGGAGTCTTCGGAATACTTGCTGCTTGTGGACAGCCAGGGAGAACGAATCCAGATCGCCAAGGCCGATGCTGACTCGCGTAGGACGGGGAGCAAATCCCTGATGCCAGATGGACTCACATCGGCGATGACCGCTCAACAGATGGCCGATCTCCTAGCCTACTTGAGCTCTTTGAAAGGGATCGAGCGACCGGCTCAGTAGTTGGGTCCGGTTGCGGCGCTCTCAAGAATCAAGACGATTTTTGTCGGATCCCACAATCCGAATGAAGAGACAGAGTGCCGCAATCAAGATGGCAGTGCCCACACCACCTTGAAGGACATCGAACGGTTCTGCAGCTTCTGTGATCTTGCCAAGAAAGCCAACGGCCATGGCGACGATAACCACACCAATGATTTTGATTTCCAAATCGGCCAAGCCTTCAATTCGTACTCGCGAAAGCAATTGCTCATCTTTTTCAGTGATGAAGAGTTTGTAAATTCCCACCGCTACGATGTAACTAATCGCGCCCACCAGAAACATATCGATCGTCTGTACAACCGTCAGCGTCAATTGTTTTCCGTCTTTCGGTGTAAGCTGGCCTTTCGTAAACAGACTCCATTCTTGGACGAGAACCATGGCAAAGCCCATAACAACAACACCCACCATCAGCAGCAGCGACCCAAGAACGGGCAATACGAGCAAATACCGACTGTATTCCAAGATTTTTCGAAGCATATGGCACCTCTGGAGTTGATACGGAAACCTACTCTAACAGACAAGGCTTGACCGTGGTAGCAACCAGGGCGTTGGGAAACGTTCGGTTACTTTGTCAATTTCTGGGTTTGTGAGTAAGCTTAGGGTGATTGGACACTCACTTCCTTTCCTTCACAGCGTTGGACTCCGGTGCTGGCGGCTTCATGACGGCGGATCAGACCCTTAATCAATCGATCGGTGAGCAACTGCTCGCGGAAGAACTAAGTCTGCGTGCCACGATTCCTCCTTCGCAGGTACCTGGATACCGCATGGAGCGGTTGCTGGGTCAAGGAGCATTCGGCCAGGTTTGGATCGCAACCAACCTCAACACCGGCCGAGTGGTCGCCATCAAGTTCTACCTGCATCGATCAGGGGTCAACTGGTCCCTACTATCGCGCGAAGTAAAGAACCTCGTCTCGATGGCAGGCAATCGTGCCATCGTCCAAGTCCTAGAAGTTGGATGGGATGCCGAACCACCGTACTATGTGATGGAGTATCTCGAGCATGGTTCGCTCGATGATTTGATACGGAACGAGGGTTCGCTGCCGGTTCCAAGAGCCGTGGAACTGTTCACCGAGATCGCTTCGGGACTCAACCATTCGCACGGCAAAGGGGTCCTTCACTGCGACTTGAAACCAGCCAATGTGTTGCTCGGCCCAGATATGGAGCCTCGAATTGCGGACTTTGGACAAAGCCGATTGACCGACGAGCAAACCCCATCGTTGGGAACCCTGTTTTACATGGCTCCTGAGCAAGCAGATCTCAATGCAGTCCCTGATGCTCGCTGGGATGTGTATGCCTTGGGATCGATTTTGTATTGCATGCTTGTCGGGGAGCCGCCGTATCGAACACCTGAAGTTGTCGATGCCCTCGATCATGCTGGTCAGTTGCAAGAGCGGTTAAAGCGTTATCGAGACGCGATCATGACTAGCCCCTTCCCAAAGGCACACTATCGAATTCGGCGTGCAGACCGATGGCTCAACGCGATTATCGATCGCTGCATTGCAAAACGTCCCGAAGATCGGTTCGCCAACGTGCAACAGGTCTTGGCGGCCATGGAACGTCGGCGAGTGGCAAGACTGCGCACTCCACTGATGCTTCTAGGGATCGTTGGCCCGATTCTCTTAGTCGCCATTATGGGGCTCTTTTTTTGGCGAGCAGTGACGGTGGCTGAAAGCGATCTTTCCAACGAGCTCCGAGAAGGGGTGCTGCAGAGCAACTTCTTCGCAGCCCAAGCTGCCGCAGGGACCTTGGAATCCGAAATCACGGGGTTGTTTCGATTGATCGAAGAGGAGTCTCGCCGATCGACCTTGGAGAATTTGTTCTCGGCCTGTGTGGATCAAGCCGGAATCGAGCTGCTTAAATCGCTGGCTACCGAACAGCAGCCAAGCTCGGATAACAAGTCATCACTTCAGCAGATTCCCGCTCGCATTCAGCTCGACACTTACTTAAAGGATCGCCTCGAGTTGATTCGAACCCGAGGATCTGCTGCTACCAAGTCGACGAAGTTCGATTCCTTGTTCGTTACCGATCGCTTCGGAACGATTCTGGCGTCGGCATTCGCCAACGAACCTACCAGCACACCGGTCGGTGAGAACTTTGCCTACCGAAGCTATTTTTCAGGCCAGAAGGAGGACCTGCCTCTGCAAACCCCACGTAGAAATATTTCGCGCACCCAAGCCTCACACTTGAGTGTTCCCTTTCTATCAACGGCTACCAACCGTTGGAAAATTGCCGTGTCGACACCTGTGTCGTTCAAGCCTTCAGATGACGAAGATCGGATTGTGGAAGGGGTGATGGTTCTCACGATCAATGTCGGAGACCTCGAGTTACTGCGCACCTTCAACCCCCCGGTCGACAGTAAGCTAGCTAAGGAAGGTTTATCCGCACCGAATCAGTTTGCTGGGTTTGCCGTTCTGGTCGATGGCCACGAAGGGGACCGCGAAGGAACGATTTTGCAGCATCCGTTTTTCTCGGAAGTCGACTTAGGCCCTACGAACGAGTCCAATCTGCAGTTTCAAATTGATTCGAGCATGCTCCGGCGATTGAAAGAGACGGGTACCTATCGCTACCTCGATCCGATCGGGATGGATCCTCGTGGTAACCGTTATGCGGGCGAATGGATTGCCGCCATGGAGAAGATCGAAGTCTCCAGAAGAAGCCCAGATGACTTTGAACGACGGCAGTCGACGTCTCTACTTCTGCTGGTTCAAGTCCCCGCCAACTCCATTACGGTCCCCGTTGCGGTCATGAGCCAAAAGCTTTCTGGTTTGTTCTTGGTTGCGTTGATTGCACTTCTCGCAGCGGTACTCGCTCTCTGGCTCTTTGTGCTGCGTTACCTTCGCTTGCCTGACAGTTTCGCTGAATCCGTGCGTTCTCGCACTCCAGGGACCGAACCGCGAGCAGGAAGCGGCCTGCAAGGCTCCTCGCCGCTATCACGCTAGCATTCAGCACGAGCGACTCTCGAGCGAGAGTGGCTGGCGAAGGTAAGGAAGATGCGCAATTGTCGATTCGCGAAGGCTTCCGGTAAAATTGGTTGCGATCGGAAAAACCCGCAAGTTTTACCACGAGGAGCGCCGAAAACCTGAGTATCTGACGATTGGATCGTCTCCGAACTACAAGGGTTTTATCGATGTCCTGTAAGCAACTCTATTCGGCCATTTGGCTCATTCTGATTGCGACAGCCTCCACGCAGACGGGTTGCGTAGGCCTATCGAACATGAACCTAGGGCCGCTCGGAATTCCCATTCCGATCTCCCCCTATTTGCAGGACAGCGAAGAAGTCCAATTTCATATTCATGAACGGTATGCTCGCGTTCCCATTATGGGGCCGTTGACTCGCGGTCCAGAGAACCATGCCGCGATCGATCCTCCGAGCGACGACGAAGTGGTCCACGCGTTGGAGCGGGCTCGTCCCATCCGAGGTGGCATCCCCTTGTTGTATGAAAAGCAACGCAACAAAGTTCGTATCGTCAAGTGCAAGATCGCTGACTATGTCGACGAGCCACGTTTCGTACCGCTCATCGGATTTGCACAACTCCACCATGCCCACTACAAGTGCACGGTCTACTTTGAAGAGCGAACCATCAACGGCTGGCCAGTTCCCTACACCTTGGAAGATAACGAGTGTGTCGAAGTCATCTACATCGACCACAACCACTTCCACATGGTTGGTGACCCAGATACAGGAGACTGCGGCCCGTACTAAGACACAATCTCGTTCAACGAAGGTAGTGGAAGCTGCCAAACTTCCCAGTGCTCAAGGATCTTTGGCAAGATCCACTCCATCGCAAGGATCTTTGGCAAGATCCACTACGTTGGGTCGGTTGGTTGAACGGTGTTGTATTAAAGACAATAGTTGAAATCTAAAAAGAGTCATGATGGAAAAGCCGACGTACACGCGTCGGCTTTTTTTATTGAATCGTTCGGTACTGCCAATCTTTGACCAGCACGCGCGATTGGAAGACACAGTATCCCAGCGGCCGCGATCGCATGACTTCGGCTCGCACCGAGAAGCGTCGATTCTCGCGGGCGACTTGGAGGATCTGCTCGTCATCCAACCAGACCGTGATATGGGCTGCATCGACGCGGATCTTGAAGTGGTACCACTTGCCATTCTTGAAATCCCGATAGCTTGCCGTTTCATTCTCACTGGCGTCATTGCCGTTGATGCTGCTGATACCTACCAAGCCACCGCCCCAGCCGCCACAAATGAACGAGCAGAATTCCTTACCGACGGGAAACGTCACTCCCGCAAAGAAATCGGAACCATCGACCCGACGTGCTGACCACTGCATCTCGTAGTTCTCTTGCGGGAAGTCTTTGTTGAGGCGAGTGATCCCTGTTAGCGGATCTCCTCGATCCAACATCAACGTGCCACCCTCATTGGTCACTTCCCCCTCACCACCGAAATTGGTGATCTCCCAGCCTTCCAAACCTTGTGCGGGAAGCAAGGCCTTCCAGCCTTCCTCGGCACTGGCCCCATCTTTACTGGCCCCGGCTTTTTTTGTGACAGTATCTTGTGCCGACGAAGTGTCTTGCGAGAAGGCAAAAGAATAGGCGCCCAAACTTAGGCAACCCAGCGTCAGAGCCTTAACGGAAAACGCGAGGATGAATCGTTGCATGCTGAATTCTCACGCAGAAAAAGGAACGAAGATATCGAATGCCCTCTCATGGTACACGATCGATGAGGCGGAACGAAGACTCGGGAGAAAACTTGCCTCGGTGCATCGTTTGGTTACTATTACAAACGCAACGGAAGCCCTTACAAAACGGTGCGGCAGCAAATCGCTTTCCCTACCGGCAAAACGTGATTTTTTTGCGTTTCAGGAATCTTTCTCCAGGATGGAACGATGGTTGCAGTGCGAAAGGTCTCATGGCAAGACCTGACGTGTCACCTCCATCGACGATGCAAGGACCAGTCCCGCTCGTTCTTGATGTCAACGTTAAGGAGTTCGAAACAACATGATGTTGCATGCATTTCGTCGCAAACTTTGGCTGTCCACGTCACTTTGGATGTGTGTGGCAATCCTACAGATCACCTTGACCAGCTCGGCTTGGTCACAAGTCGTCTTCGACATCAATGCCATGGTCCCGGCGCGAAGTGTCGAATCGATCGGGTTGATGTCGAGAATGCCGAATTCCCGATTCGTCGAGGTCCAACTCGAAACCTCTGCACTGTTCCAACCCGTTTGGGCCAATGCGATTCAAGAGATTACGGTCCGAGCGGTCAGTCGGCATGATGATGTTCGGGTGGCTGATTATTCGCCTCGAACCGAAATGCAGACCGATGTATTCGGTCCGGTACAAGTTGCGGTCGATGCCGAACGCTTCCATGAAGCGGGGTTGCAAGGAATCGGCGGATATCCCGGTGTGGGATCGGCTTCTGGATTTGCATATCAAATGGAGAGTGGCCAACAAAGCGTCCACTTTGCCCAGAAGCCCGCATTGGAATTGGTGACGGCATCTGGCACTCTGCAACGACAACGTGGTGTGTACTTCAAACAGCGTCTCTCCTCGCAGTCGACGCTGGAAGGCTCGCGCACCTTTCACATCGTCTTCGAAGTCCCTGAAACCTGGCGAGCCGACTTGCTCGACATCACCATGGAGGCAGTCGGATTCGAGACACCCAAGTCACGACGATCGATGGTCCTTTCAAGTCAGCGCTTCGTCGTTGCGGTTTATCAGGAAGGGGATGATGTCGCGGCCCGTGTCGCGGCGAACTACCGACGCCAACATGCGAATCTGCTGCAAACCGTCAACACTCATGCATGGGCGATCCAGCATCGAACCTACCCCACCCCATTACATAAATTGGGGGCCAAGCTCGACATTTACGAGCCGGAAATACCGCGAGGCTGGTTCGATGCCCTGGTACATCAACCGGGTGTGGCGTATCCGATGTCCAAGTTGTCGATCCTGCCGGTGGATGTACGGGTTGCGATCATGAACTACTTGGATCAGAAAGTCCGCATCGAATCCCTGTCCGGGAGCAGCGACACCATCATCACCGCCGAGCCACGTTTAGCGGACGAGAGCGAGTTGGCTCGCCGATAGATGGCGAACCGATCAAGGGCGAGCGGGGGACGTTAGTCCCCTGTTTCCATGCGGCGAGGGTTGCTGGATAAGAGAAACAGTGGGTTAACACCCACCGCTCGCCGAGCTCCCGCAATCGTTGAGTTACTGTGAGCGGCAGCGGTTCCGAACAAATAAATGCCCCGAATCGCCGCTAGCGCGTGCGGCTCAGGACATGCGGTTCAACAGCGCACGTCTGCCGACAACTCCGCGTCATCGTCGGATTGGTCGAGCAGCGGGGCGACAACTTCTTCGAGAAACTCTGCCACCTGCTCGACGGCTCGACCGACGTATTGCTCAGGGGCCATAACGTCCGTTACCGATACCTTCGCAAAGGCTGGATCGCTGGCCAGCCGTTCGAGCAAATCATTCGATAAGCCCTCTTGTTTGACGCGATTGGCGGCGGCTTGACTATGAACACGAATGACCTCGTGCAGGTGTTGGCGATCGCCACCTGCGGCGACTCCGGCCATCAACAGCGATTCCGTGGCCATGAACGGTAACTCTTCGCGAAGATTCTTCTCGATCGTCTTGGGATAGACCACTAGACCCTGGGTCACGTTCTGCAAAAGGACCAAACATGCATCGACAGCGAGAAACGCTTGGGGAATCACCAATCGCCGGTTGGCGCTGTCGTCCAGCGTCCGCTCAAACCATTGCGTGGCTGCTGTCATCGATGGACTGGTTTGGAGGCTCATGACGAAGCGAGCCAGCGAACACATGCGTTCGCTCCTCATCGGATTGCGTTTGTAAGCCATCGCGGAGGATCCGATTTGATGTTCCTCGAATGGCTCCTCGATCTCTTTTCGATTGGCCAACAGTCGCAGGTCCGTCGCAAGCTTGTGCACACTGACGGCAACCCCTGCCAACGTATCGAGCAGAAACGCGTCCACTTTGCGGGAATAGGTTTGGCCCGTAACAGCATAAGCGCTCGAAAAGCCAATCTTCTCCGCGATGCGGCGTTCGAGCTCCCGAACCTTGGCATGATCCCCATCGAACAACTGCAAGAAGCTGGCTTGTGTGCCGGTGGTCCCTTTGGCGCTGCGCGCTTTGAGTGACTCCAAGCGATGCTCGATCTCCTCGAGATCGAGCACGAGATCGTACATCCAAAGAGTGGCGCGCTTGCCGACGGTCGTCGGCTGGGCGGGTTGAAGATGCGTAAAGGCCAAACATGGCAGCTTCGCATGCTGTCGCGCAAACATGGCCATGGCTCGTAGGCAGCTGCGCAGCCGTCGCCGTACCAATCGCAGAGCGTCGCGCATCATCATCAAATCGGAGTTGTCGGTGACGTAGCAGCTGGTTGCTCCCAAGTGAATGATCCCTCGAGCATCAGGGCACTGGTCGCCGTAGGCATGGACCTGGGCCATCACGTCATGACGCAGCTTACGCTCGTAAGCGTTGGCGACTTCCAGATTGAGTTCCGAGCGGAATGCTTTCAATTGGGCAATCTGGGAATCGGAGATGGCCAAGCCTAGGTCCTTTTCCGTTTCCGCGAGCACGATCCACAGCTCGCGCCACAATCGGATTCGGTGTTCGGTGGAAAAGAGTTGTGCCATTTCCCGAGACGCGTATCGGGAAATCAACGGATTGTCATAAACGGGTTCGGACATCGATCGGGAAAAGGAATGCTATTCCGCTGGAGTCATGGATTCAGTATGGATGAACGATGCAAGAATATAGCATCCAACGCAGCCAGCGCCGTTGCCATTCCACAGACCGCCCGTTCGGTCCGGGGGAGTCGTATTATTCGGCCGTCCTCGTTCGGGGTGGCGAACTGCGCCGCATGGATCTGGCTTCGGATGCCTGGACTGGACCACCTGAGGGTGCGCTGGGATGGTGGAAGTGCCGAATTCCGGAAAAGCGGCGAGGGGCACTCAAGCCCGCACCTGCACATGTATTGCTTTCAACCCTGGAAACACTTTCGGAAGAAGGAAACCAACCGGTCCTTTCTTATTTACTCGCTTTGCTCCTGGTTCGCCGCAAAATTTTGACCGAACCTGCGACGCACGGCACGGATGACGCGCCCAATCCGAGCTTGCTGCATTTGGTTCACGCTCCTTCCCAACGCGAGTTCTGGATTCCCGTGTGCGAACCATCCCTGGATGCTTGCCAAGCCTACCACGATCAACTCACTCGACTCCTTTTTAGCGAAGAATGATCGAGGCTATGCAAGACCGTTGGCGCACGAGACTGGACCCCAGGTCGCTACGTTGGACGAGCTTGATGGCGATCTCCATCTTGACGTTTGTCTCGTCGGGCGCGACCTGCATGCCCAAACGAAATATTCCGGAGTTCCAGCCTCAACCGATCTTCAGCAGTTCCCCCTCCACCGATCAAATCGTGGAGGTTCTCAACCGATCGCGGAACATCCAGTCGCTCCAATCGAACTTCGTCACGGTCAACCCGAACAAGATACGAAACCTCGACGCGACGTTGGTTTGGCAGCGTGAGCGTCGGTTCCGAATGACAGGCGGCATCTCGCGCATGCTTGGAAACAACTTTGATTTGGGTAGCAATGATGAGTGGTTCTGGATGGCCATCCGCGATGGCATGAATCCTCAATTGTATGTTGCCCGTCATGACGAGTTCGATACCCAACCACAGCGCCGAATCCTGCCCGTCTCCCCGACATGGATTGTCGAAGCGTTGGGGGTGATCGCCGTCGAGCCTCAACAAGTGATGGGCCCTCCGGTCCAACGCCCTGACGGGCTCATGGAGCTCGGGACGATGGTTCCATCACCGACCGGAACGTTCACTCGCACGATCGTCGTCGATCCAAAGTACGGCTACACGCGACAACTGCTGCTGCGGGACCCCAGCGGCAGACTGGTTGCGACCGCTAATCAACTGGAGCACGAATTCTATCCTTCCGTGGGACTGTCGCTTCCGCATCGCGTCGTCATCCAACTGACGCCCGCCCTCGACCCCCCTACCGAAATCGACATCACGATCGGCAAGTACGCTGTCAATTCGCTCGATCCCAATCAAGTTACGGGCTATGACCTCCCGAACAGCGCAGGCTATCAGGTCATCAACCTCGTGCAATACAACCAAGGTTTACCGCAAGCAGTGACGCCGATCCAAGTAACGCCTCCCAACGCGGCTCCCAGCACAGCCTACCGTGGCGTCCCATGGGAAGGACCTCTGTTCCGTTAATGACAGCATTGGAATTGATGTTGATTCTGTGTGCTGATCGCCTGTAAAGTCCGATTCGAAGTGTCGGAATTTTCGACGGAGCGAGTGCATGTTAGCGCGATGGACCATTCGCAAAAAGCTACAGATGACGATGTTCGTCTTAGGGATGGTCATAGCCGTTCTGGGTTACAGCAGCTTCCGTGGCGTTTATGCCTACAAGGAGCTGGCTGCTTCGTTGAGTGTTCGGGCAGCGGAGATCCCGATCACTTCGGATCTGACTCGAGCCATCGACGAGCTTCGGATCGATTTCGAGAACCAGCCCAAAACGAACCAAGAATGGTTTGATTTGAGCCGTGTTTCAGAAAAGGATCCTTCGGAGGATGTCTTCCTCGTTCGAATTCAACGTGTTCGAGAAGTCCTGGCGAGTTACAAGTCGCGACTTGAAAACACGCATTCCGACGACCAGTTTCTCTCCGACCGTCGCGAGGAATTGAGCCAAGCCAACGACATCAGTCAATTATTGAATGACATTGCCTGGCGTTGGCAGCAGAACGACGGCGAGTTTCCACCCCACGCGCGATCGGAACAGCTGCAAGATCTACGAGAATTGTCTGAACTGGCGCATCAGCTGCCGACGTTGCTCACCGACCGTATGGTCAGTTTCCGCGACGAAGTCCGGACGCGTTATCGGACCTGGATCATCATGGCATGGAGCAGCGCCATCCTATCGGCTGGGTTGCTCATCGGCCTAATCGCTTATGCTCGCATCTCCGTCGTCAGACCCTTCAAGGAATTGCTCGAGGGGGCGAGACGCGTGGCCAACGGTGAATTCTCCTTTCGGATCGCTGACTCCAATGCGGATGAAATCGCGGAATTGGCACGAGCCATCAACTTGGGGGCCCAGAGCTTTCTCGCGATCCAGCGCGATCTGAACGAACAAGTGCGCCAGCGATCGGAAGAAGTCATCCGCAATGAGCAACTTGCAAGCGTGGGTTTTTTGGCGGCGGGTGTCGCTCATGAAATCAATAACCCGCTAGCATCGATTGCTTGGAGCGCGGAGGCCTTGGAGGCTCGCTTGCATCGGATTCTCCATCCGGTGACCCTCGATCCCGGCAATCCCTCCTCTCCGCCCTCTGACAGACCAACACCTGCGGCGGGTGCCGATATCGAAACCCTACGAACCTACCTGCGCCGCATCCAAGACGAAGCTTTCCGATGCAAGGGTATCACCGAGCGATTGCTGGACTTCTCGCGCTTGAGCAATATTCAGCGCAAACAGGCGATTGACATGGCAGATATCGTTGCTGACGTCGTGGACATGGTTCGGCATCTGAGTGCCTATCGTCGACAAAAAATCGAATACCATGCACCCAGTGAACCGATGACGGTCTGGGCCAG
>JALOQW010000398.1 GCA_025459275.1 Pirellula sp. | reverse complement strand
TTCCCCGAATCAACTCGATTTTTCATGGAATGGGGAGATTACTGGCAGCTTTCCCAAACATGCGAAAAAGCCCGCCCACTTCTGGGCGAGCTTCGTAATACTTCACTCCACTTAGTTGTTCCGGGCTACGTCCCAGGCACGCTTGGTCCCGTACCCGAGTTGCTGGCCTTCGACAATGAACAACACCGCATCGTCGGCGGTATCCTCGTCGTCTCCCCCTTCCTCGTCCTCTTCGTCTGCTTCGTTGATCTCGGCTCCGGACGCGAAACCGTAGATCGAGTTCTCGAAGGGCCAGTTCTGCTGCGTCATCAAACGCACTTCGGCGTCGCCGCCAATTTCGTCGCGATAGTCTTCCAATCGTGCAATCAACTCATCGATCGTCATGTTTGTTTCTCCCATGTCTGTGAAAAGGCATATCCGTCGAACGTCTATTCACATGAGCCATGCGGTTTGTCATTAAGCAAGGCCATCACGCAGAAGATCATCGATCCGTTCCGAAATTCCTTCCCAACCCAACAAACCAACAACGTTTGCGCGTGTCGCGTTGCGTTGAATGCGTGGACAATTACTAAGCCATATCTGAGAAAGACGTTTGGTGGGGCAACGTTGCGGCCGGTTCCTAGAGATCGTTCCAGTAATGGACAACGGTGCCCCAACATGGGGCCACTGTCGCTTCCAAATTTGCTCCGCATTAGCAGGCGAATCAGCCGCCAGAATGCGACCGCGCGCCCTCGGTGGCCCCACGTTTCAAAATGCCCAATCATGGAGGGATGCGATGAGTGACGGAAATGGCCCAGTGGACCCGACGCGACTTACCATCGATCAGGCGGCTAAGCTACTGTCCGCAGCCTACCGGGAGAGAATTGACCTCGAGAAGATCCGGACGGATCTACAAAACGGTGCGCCAGTGAACAGCGACGGAACGATCAACCTAGTTCACTACAGCGCCTGGCTGGCAAAGGAGATGGGGCGTGGCGAGTAGTTTCAAGGCACAAGAAGGAAACGCCCGGTCGTTTCAAAGTGATGATCGAAGATGCTACGCTTGGCACTTTCAAGTCGTTGGCGACGATATGTGAAGTGCAATCTGTGAAACTCAATCCAGCGCCGGAGAGCTTTTGAAAAAGAATCCAACTTCGATTGAATTGGTCTTCCGTCACTTTATGCAAAATTGCAAGGGAACCGACTATCACAAAATTTCCGAACTCGATCGCCTTCGATCGCTCGCCTCGCATCAAAAGAAGTGTCAGCGTTTCGTCAACGACGTAGTCGCTGGTAATGACCTGTTCGCTGAGACCATCGAACCATTGGGTAGCTCGCTGATGATTCGGATCCCTAACGACAAGAAGCGCAAACCATACCCCAGTGTCAACAAATACCACGTTCAATTTCCATAAAGAACTTTGTCATGATCCGCACCAGAAAACCCGTCGTTGAAATCATTCTCGCAAGCAAGGGAGGCTATGCGGTGAATCGCGGCCTTTAGACCATTCAAATCTTGCTTCTGCAAATCCTCCAAGTTGCTTGATTGAATCGGGGTAATCAGAACCTGCGTTCCTTCTGGAAGCAAAGAGCCTTCCAAAATGATCTGGCCGTTGTGGACTGTGCCTTTGATAACCATCACAAACCCCCCCTTTGATTCCGTATGCCTTACCCATCCCATTGTAACCAGGAATGGACCGAATGTCCTTCAATCTCCTGAAACTAAGAACGTTCAAGATCGCCCGATCGCTCGAATCGATGCAATTCAACGCTATGCCAACCCAGAAAGGGCTTCTGGGGAAAGGTCGACTGTATGCCATCTGATCCACGAAAACTCAAGCCAAGTGAGCTTTGCCGCTTGCTCAACTCAACGCCATTGGGTGAGGTGATCAGCGAGCGTCAGCTATACCGACATCGCCAACGCGCCGGCGCACGTATTGGTGACAACAAGACCGTGGATTTGCTCCGGTACTGCGCGTGGATGCACGTCCTTCGTCACACGCCTCGTCCGAACACTGGTGGCGATCCCTACGAGGCAATGAAAGAGCGTGCACGTGCCCGCAATGCCGCGCTCGCACTTGCAGGTCGAGACATCGGTGAACTACCGGAGGTCGACAACCCCGATCGAAAGGATCGTGCATCGCGCGACTTTCGTTTCTTCTGCGAGACCTATTTCCCTTTGACTTTTCATCTTGCATGGTCGCCGGATCATATCAAAGTCATTCACAAGATCGAGCAAGCGGTAGTGCATGGTGGACTCTTCGCTCTTGCCATGGCTCGCGGGAGTGGTAAGTCCTCGATCGCGGAGGTTGCCTGCATCTGGGCAGTACTTTATGGGCATCGCAACTTCGTGTGCTTGATTGGAAGCGATGAGGGCCATGCCTGTGACATGCTCGACTCGATCAAGACCGAGTTGGATTGCAACGAGCTGCTTCTGGCTGACTTTCCCGAGGTTTGTTTCCCGATCCAGGCCCTGGATGGCATTGCAAACCGGGCCAATGGGCAGCTTTACAGGGGGAAACGCACTCAGATCGGTTGGACTGCCAAGGAGATCGTGCTGCCAACCATCGAGGGGAGCCAAGCGAGCGGCGCGATCATCAAAGTGGCCGGCCTAACCGGGCGGATCCGCGGCATGAAATTCAAAAGGGCCGATGGACGGACCGTACGTCCGAGCCTGGTTGTTCTCGACGACCCTCAAACAGACGAATCGGCCCGCTCTCTTTCGCAATGTGCCAATCGCGAAAGCATATTAGCTGGAGCGGTCCTCGGGCTATCGGGTCCGGGTAAGAAAATTTCTGGCATCATGCCTTGTACCGTCATTCGCCCAGGTGACATGGCCGACAACATCCTCGATCGCAATCGCCATCCGGAATGGAATGGGGAACGAACCAAGATGGTCTATTCATTCCCAAGGAATGAAACCCTCTGGCAGCGGTACGCAGAGATGCGTGCCGAGGGCATGCGAAATGGGGACAGTGGTGCGGCTGCAACGGAGTTCTATCGGCAGAACCAACAATCGATGGATGAAGGTGCCGTCGTCGCATGGCCGGAGCGATACAACCATGACGAACTATCGGCGATTCAGCATGCGATGAACTTGAAACTACAAGACGAAGCAGCCTTCTTTGCTGAGTACCAGAACCAACCTCTGCCAGCAGAAACCGTCGTTGACGGAATGCTCAATCCCGAAGAGGTAGCAAGCAAGATCAACCGAATGGATCGCGGCCTGGTCTCGATCGGTGCTAATCATCTCACTGCATTCATCGACGTCCAGCAGAAGCTACTCTTCTATGTGGTCGCTGCGTGGGAGGACGATTTCACGGGTTATGTGATCGATTATGGTTGCTACCCCGATCAGCAGCGTCCGTACTTTACACTGCGCGAGGCACGCCAGACGCTGAGTTCCGAAGCGACCGGAACAGGACTCGAGGGATCGATCTACGCCGGCCTTGAATCGTTGACGTCAAAACTGCTCGATCGCGAGTGGCAACGTGACGACGGCGCTGCGATGCGGATCGGTCGATGTTTGATCGACGCTAACTGGGGCCAATCGACCGATGTGGTCTACCAATTCTGCAGGCAGTCCAAGCACGCCGCAGTGATCATTCCCAGCCACGGCCGTTTTGTCGGCGCATCGAGTTTGCCATTCAGCGAGTATCGTCGCCGACCAGGTGATCGAGTAGGTCTCAATTGGCGTATCCCGAACATACATGGCAAACGAGCTATACGACACGTGGTCTACGATACCAACTGGTGGAAGTCGTTTATCAACGCTCGGCTTCGTGTTTCGATAGGTGATCGTGGTTGCCTCTCGCTCTTTGGTACGAACGCCGAAACACATCGCATGCTCGGCGAGCACCTAACTTCCGAGTACTTCGTCAAGACCGAAGCCCGCGGACGGAGTGTGGACGAATGGAAGCAGCGACCCGAACAGCCAGACAACCACTGGTTCGACTGTTTGGTCGGTTGTGCAGTCGCGGCATCCATGCAAGGTGTGGTCCTTCAAGGTATTGAAGGTGTAACCGAGGTGCGCAGGGAGCGGATGAGCTTTACGGAGATGCAGAAGCGCCGGCGGAACAATATAGTACCAAGATCGTAATCTTAAAAATTCTTCTCGTCCTTCCGTCAATCTACATGCCTACCGGGTATTCCTACAGATAGAAGACCACTTCTTCATTCTCAGGTAGGCCGCATGTATGTCAGAAGACTTGCAAGAGACGATTCGCCAAAACGCCAAGGGACCTGCCAAGGCCTCAGGCGATGCGGGAAGTGTCGAACAACATGCGCTGAAAGATCAGATCGAAGCCGATCGCTATCTCGCCTCGAAAGAAGCCGCGAAGTCGAAACATCGTGGCTTGATCTTCAACAAGATCGTTCCACCGGGGGCCGCGTAACCATGTTGTCCTGGATTTCCCAATGGTTGTCTTCAAAAACCGCAATGGCAAGCCAGCCACGAACCATTCGTGTACTACGGGCACGCTACGACGCTGCGGTGACTACCGACGACAACCGGCGCCATTGGGCCAACGCGGATGGGCTTTCGCCCAACGCAGCCAATAGCGCCGAAGTCCGGAGAATCCTTCGTAACCGTGCTCGGTACGAAACGGCCAACAACTCGTATGCCCG
>JALOQW010000065.1 GCA_025459275.1 Pirellula sp. | reverse complement strand
CTCATGAGGAGTTCTCGATGCATCTTCTTCGTGTCCCATCCGGATTGCCGATATTGGACAGCGAGGTAGTCCAGCAAGGGGCCATGCACAGGATACTCCGACTGGACCCCAAAGTCTTCCGACGTCTTGACGAGCCCCATCCCGAAGAAGTGTTGCCAGATTCGGTTGACTTGGACGCGAGCCGTCAATGGATGTTCTGCCGACACCAACCATTGTGCGAGTCCCAATCGATTGCGCGGCGCATCTTCCGGTAACGGCGGAAGAAACTCCGGAGTCGAAAAGGAAACTTTGTCGCGCGGTTTGAGATACTCACCACGTTCAAGCATGTGAGTCTCGCGCGGTTGCGCATCACTCATGATCATGGCCCGTGGGATTTGGTCGTTGCGATACTGGGCCAATTCATTCTGGACCGATTGCAATTGGCCCAAGGGAGGAATCTTGTCCTGAAGTCCCTTCAAGATCTTTTCGTCGAAGTGCTTTCGAAGACCTGTCTCAAGTTGTTTCCCTTCGTCGTCCGTGCGATCACTGTCGCTCTTTTGTAGAATCGAAGCGAGAGCCTCGGGCAGCCCAGCAACGTTGGACGCTGTTCCTGTTTTCCAGCCCAGATAGGCGGCGTCGATCAGGGGTTGAGCCTCGCGTCGGAGTGTGTCGATCCGTTGCTCGAACTCGGAGATCCGCTTCAGGTTTTCTTCGGTGGGCAATTCGAGGATGGGCGGAGCCACGCGGATGCGGCTGGAGTAATACTGGGGGACTCCACTTTCCGGAACGCGATTGAAGGCATCCATGAGGGAATAATAGTCCTTCATGGTGATTGGATCGTATTTGTGATCATGGCATTGAGCGCAGGCCATGGTGAGTCCTAACCAAGTCGTGGCCGTCGTG
Source organism: Pirellula sp. (assembly GCA_025459275.1). Lineage (GTDB taxonomy): Bacteria > Planctomycetota > Planctomycetia > Pirellulales > Pirellulaceae > JBKCUI01. Next base: position 21,423 of record JALOQW010000065.1, on the reverse strand, counting down.
TCGATGCGATCGAACAGGATCACGAAGCGCTGTTCTTCGGGTATCGCGCCACCTTCGCCGTTCAGAAGGTGATTGCGATTGAAGCCACTTGCAATTTTTTGATCGACGGTGGCGTCGGGGAGCAAATCGCCGGCGATTTGCCAAAGGGTGAATTGTTCGAATGGCAAATTCTCATTCAAAGCGCGAACGACCCAGTCTCGCCATAGCCACTGCCATGTATCACCATCCTGTTGAAAGCCATTGCTGTCTGCATAACGAGCGGCGTCGAGCCAAGGCAGTGCCATCCGTTGCCCGTAGGCGGGGTCGGCAAGAAGGCGATCGACCAAGCGTTCGTAGGCAAGTGGGTCTGAGTCATCGACAAAGCGTTGCACCTCCTCTGGCTCAGGAGGTAGTCCGAGCAAATCGATCGAGAGTCGCTTGATCAATGTCGATCGGTTTGCGGTTGGAGACGGCTTCAAGCCTTGGGAGTCGTGACCACGTGCGATAAAAGCATCGAGGGGTACGGCGTTCCAGCCTTGTCCCATCATCGGAGGTTGTTTCGCCTCGGGTGGATCGAAAGCCCAGTGATTAGCGAAGGGAGCCCCGGATTCAATCCATTGGCCAAGCAGCTGTTTCTGTTCCGGTGTGAGGCGGCGGTTCGATTTGGGCGGAGGCATGACGGTGTCGGGGTCGTCTGATGCGATGCGATCCATCAGGACGCTCGCATGAAGATCCCCCGGAACGATGGCTCCCGAATCAAGTGCCTCTTGACGCAAATCGAGCCGTAGCCCCCCCTCCCGCTTGTTACTGTCCTGGCCGTGGCAATAGAAGCAATTCTCGGACAGGATCGGGCGAATGTCCCGATTGAAATCGATGTCAGCTCCGTCATGCGTCACGGGGTAATCGGATCCGCAGGCGATCGAGCCTTGGCAAGCGGTCATCCAACCACACATCCAAACGCATAGAAGCAATAGGAACCGGCCACACATCATATTGGTTGGCGTCTTACGGGATATCGTGGTCTTCAGGGGGGAGAAACGAAGCAGGGGTGGGGATGCGAAATCTGCATTAGGACATTCAGCCGAGGCATCAGCCAAAACAAACGCACTAACTCTATTATGGTCGAGCTCATACAGGACCGCAATCGAACGGGGGCAGTAACGCTACAGATTACCAAGTTTGACTATCCGGCACGTCCGTGTTTCGTTGGATTTGTGGTAACCGTCGGTCGATCTTTCCCACGTATCCTTCGTTAGGGGTGATCCTTTATTGAGGGGGGATCCTTCTACTAAGGGGGATGATCCTACGCTCAGGGGCGCATTCCACAGGACTCACCGGAGATTCCTTTCGTGCCGCGACTGTCTTTGATTGTTCCTTTCCAACGCGATGCTGCGGCTCTGGAAACCACCGTGGTTTCCATCCTTGAATCGCGAACCCAAGAAGACGAGCTCATCATCGTCCATGATGGGGACTACGATGATCCGTACCAGCTGGCTTGCGACGAAGCGGTCGTGCTGGAAACGGAACGTGGTGCGTCCTTGGCAGAGCAGTTGAATCTTGCCGTTCGCGCGGCATGCTCACCTGCCGTTCAGGTCCTCTTGCCGGGAACCACACTCCAAGCCGGCTGGTGCGACCAGGCCATGGAGGTGCTGGAGGATAGCGATGTGCATGCGGTATCCATGGCCTATTTCGATACAGATGCCCGCCATGTGGTTTTCGGAATTGATCAAGCCCACATTCCCCATCGGCAGGTCGCAACATCTGCGGATCAGGTGGCTGGTCCTTTGTTGGCAGGGACGCTCATTCGTCGCCGCAGCTTGATTAAGCTGGGAGGCTGGTGCGAGCGGATTCCGGAGTCTTTGATCGACCTGGAATTAACGCTCTTGATGCGCTCCCTTTCCATCGATTTCGAAGTCATCGAATCGAGCAACATGCAACTTTCGGCAGCGGTCCGCGGGCCCAAGTGCAGCGCATTTGAATTAGGAAAGGGATGCGGCATGTTGGCCTGTGCCTACAGCGAGTTGCCGGACTCGCACGTCACCGTCGAGCCGCTGGTCCGACGCATCGGGCAATTGGCAAGTGGGCTCTTGAACCCAAAGGTCGCGGCAGAGCGCTTGGGCTGGGTCTTGGGGGTCCGCGATCGAAGTTGGTCTCAAACGATCGCGGAGCGAGTCGAATTGGCAGGCAGCGCGTTTCATGCAGCGGCGACCATTCCGCTGGCGAAACCGGAGTCTCAACCATCGGTCAGTCGCCGCGCGGCTTGATTCCATCGTTTTCAGAATGCCTGTGCGGAGAGCGGTTCCAGCCAGCTTACTCGGAAGAAGGGACATTCGATGGTTGCGGCTTCGCTAGGGGCAATTGAGATCCCGGGCCGCCGCTTGCTGGATCGATCGGTTCTTCTTCCCCTACATCGTCACTCGGGGGCTCATCGCAACCACTGGCCGCGGAAGCCGCAACGGTGCTCCCAACTTGTGTCACTTTGCTCAACAATCGGATAGACAATTTCATCCTGTCGCGATCCAGGGAATCTGAGATCAATCGCACATACCCAATCTTGTACTTCGTGCTGGTGGCAGGCACCGTGTAGTGCATCTCGTAGTATTGGAACTTCCGTCTTCCATTATCAAAGTTCTTGGAAACGAGTTGCACATCCACAACGCTTAAGGAGATTGTGGTGTTATCCGGCAAGGTGAGGGTTGTTGGGACGGCGATGTACGCGGGGACTGGACTAAGCGTCAATTGGTACGATTGCAACTTACCCAACAGCGCAGAGTTCGGAATGTGCACTGCGATTGCATTCTCCCCGCTGCGTGCGATCCACGCGTTGATTTTTCCTGGCGGCGCAGTGGTGGAATTCAAGATGGGTGGGGTGGTTGATGGTTGAGCCTCTCCTTGGTTTGCATGAAGAGAGAGAATCAAACTCACCACTGCGAAGATGAATGCAGGTCGGAACATGATGATTGCCCTTGAGAGAAGAAGGAACTGGAAACCAGGTTCCCTGTATCTTAGCTAGGCGATCAACCGAAGGTCCGGAAGGCTTCGGTGAAAAAACAGCAAATTTATGCTTCGCTGCACGAGGAGGCTCAGGAATTGGAGAGTGGAGCCTGCTCCCGGTTTGTGTTCCATTCCTCGAGAAGGGACTCGATTTGGAGGTTGAGTCGATCCGCTTGAGCCAGGATCGCGTTGTAGCGCTGGAGAAGATCTTCAATGCGCCCCTTCTCTTCGGCGCGCAAAGGAATGTCTGCAGTAGCATCTGCGTTGATGTCTGCGGTGGCTTCGATGGGATCGATCGGTATCATGCAGGGGGCTTCGGCGATGGGGCCGGCACGGATCCAAAAGAAGATCTTCGATTCGCGTTGTGACAGTCAGGAAGAATAGCCAAACGGGGCAATTTATGACTGGCGTGGAAACGCAACGGGCTTCACATGGCGATCGTTCAGGCGACTATACTCAGGCCTTGGCAGGCGGTTGCGATGCCGATTCGCGGTCGCTTAAACACACGTTGATGCTCCGCGTAATTTGGGAAAGCGAACGCATGTCGGAACATAGAGGCTCTGCACCTTCGACTCCGTGGTGGCGCGATTTGACGGCTTACCATTGGTTCGTGTTTGCGATGGCAAGCATGGCGTGGGTTTTTGACTGCTTGGATCAGCAAGTTTTCATTCTGGTCCGTGGAGAGGCTCTGAAGGCGCTGTTGCCTTCCGCGACCGACCAGCCAGTCATCAACCAATATGCCGGCTACTCCACGTCAATCTTTATGATCGGATGGGCAACGGGGGGCTTGATCTTTGGATCGGTTGGAGATCGTATTGGGCGAGCCAAGACGTTGGCTTTGACCGTCTTGCTGTATTCCTTGTGTACTGGTCTGAGTGCGTTTTCGACCGGCCCGATCGATTTTATGATTTATCGATTCATTACGGGGCTTGGGGTGGGCGGGGTGTTCGGCTTGGCGGTCGCGCTCGTGGCTGATAGTCTGCCGGAGCGATCCAGGACGCCAGCCTTGGGTTTGCTTCAAGCGTTATCGGCGGCCGGCAATATCACTGCTGGCTTGATGAGCATCGGCGTTGGCTGGCTCGGTGCGAACGGCTTCATTTCCCCAGGATCGGGCTGGAAGGTCATGTTTCTGGTCGGGGCACTTCCCGCCTTTCTTTGCGTCTTTATTCAATTGAGACTCAAGGAACCTGAGAAGTGGGTGGAGGCGCGCAAAGCTGGAAAGCTGACCGGCGTGCAATTCGGTTCGTATCGATCATTGTTTGGTGATCAAAGATGGCGCAAGGCGGCGATCGGCGGCATGCTGTTATGTGTGGCCGGAGTGATCGGAGTTTGGGGGATCGGCTTTTTTGCACCGGAGTTGATCAATGGAGTGATTGAGTTGCGACTTAAAGAATCCGACCCCAACATCTCCGCGGATGCCATCAAGTCTGCTCAATCCACGTGGCGCGGAGTGAATGGGATCGTTCAGAACACCGGGGCCTTTTTCGGAATGTTGGCGTTTACCTTTCTTTGCCAACGCATCGGCCGTAAACCTGCATTCGCGATCGGTTTCGTGGCGGCGATGATCGCGACGATAGCCTTCTTCCGGCTCTTCGATGATGTATCGATGATCTGGTTGAGCGCGATTATGGGGTTCTGCCAGTTGGCATTGTTCGCTGGGTTCGCGGTGTACCTGCCTGAGCTCTTCCCGCTGCGTCTGCGGAGTACGGGAACCAGTTTCTGCTACAACGTAGGTCGTTACGTGGCAGCATCCGGCCCGATTACCTTAGGGGAATTGCAGAAGATCCTTGCGCCTGCGGCCGCGCCGACAGAAGTGAAGCTGCAGGCGTTTCGCGATGCGTGTACCTACATGAGCTTCTTCTTCTTGGTGGGCTTGATCGCGCTGGCCTTCTTGCCGGAGACCAAGGGCAAACCGCTTCCGGAGTAGTTACCCTTCGAGCAACCAGCGCCAAGGACGCCATTCTTGGGCTACTTCATGGGTCAGCTGAAAATGATCAATGGTGTTCTTACGCAAGTGCTCGACCGCCAACGGAATCGAGTCGGTGTAGAGAAATAGCTGTTTATCATCGGGTGAAACAGTACCGGCATCGATCATATGATCGACGTAGGTCATCAGTTTGTGATGAAACTCTTCGTTCATCACGACTACGGGAAACTTGTGAATCTTCTTGGTTTGGATGAGTGTCATCGTCTCGAAGAATTCATCCAACGTGCCAAACCCGCCGGGCATAATCACGAAGCCGTAGGAGTATTTGAGGAGAAGCACCTTGCGCACGAAGAAGTATCGGATATCGATGGTGTGATCGAGATAGGGATTGGGCTGTTGTTCGAAAGGCAGCTCGATGTTCACACCGACGCTCCGTCCGCCGACATCTTTTGCACCTCGATTGGCAGCCTCCATGATCCCTGGTCCACCTCCTGTCATGATGGTGAACCCCAGTCGTGCGATCGCGGCTGACAGTTCCCTTGTCTTCTCGTAATCCGGATGCCCTTCTCGCAAACGAGCGGATCCAAATATTGTGATACAAGGGCCGACGAAGTGGAGGGCACGAAATCCTTTGATGAACTCGGCCATCACTTTGAGCGTGAACTGGAATTCACGCCATCGTGATTGTCGACCTTGAAGGAACCGAATCTCCGATTTATCTGGCTTAGCGATCATGCTATCGACGGCTTCGGAAGTCGGACAGCGTCAATCGCCTCACGGTCTCTGCGGCCACATCATCGATCGCTGCATCGAGTTCCACCGGAGGAGCAGCCATGGCCGAATCCACGTTTCTGGGAGGTAGAGTATTTCCGGGTGCGGAAGAACTCAATCCTCCCTCTCCTTCCCCTTCACCCGAAGCACCATTGGTCGTGCTGGAGTTGGTCGTCGTTGCTGGCGGGACGTTGGTAAACGTCAATTCGCTCGGTGCGGCCTGAATGCGGTAGAGTCGATGCTCGCCTTCGCGTCCTCGCAAAACGACGCGAGGATCCGAGGTCGATATCGTTGCCTGACGTGAAGCATTGGACGAATCGGTGGTCTTGATGGTGAGCTGCGTGGCCGCTTGATTCAAGGTCACCGAAACGCTTGAGAAACTTCTCCATTCCCTAACACCGTTGTACCAGGCTGCTTGCTGGTTCGGTTGAACCGCGGCCATTAAGCCTTTTCGCAAACTGCGGCTGGTAAAGTCGCGAAGGTCCATGAATCGAGGATCTCGCGTTCCAACGTTCAATTGAGTAGAGACGTTATCGCCATCGGCAAACTCCGAGAAGACAACCTTTTGCGTTTCATTCGGAATGAAGAACGGCAACGTTGCGGCTGCGAACTCGTAAGTACCCGGTCCGACGTCATCGAGCTTGACGACGTTCCCGACGTATGTCGGAGTGAAGTTACCGTTACCATTATTCGTCCCATCTTGCTGGACAACCTGGAACAAGACTCCTTGGACGTTTCCTTGATGCGTGATGCCGACGTCACGTGGAGTGAAATTCACCACGGTCAACACGACCGAGGCGGTGGCAGTCTGGCCTGTTCCATCCCCGAGCGTGTATTGGAACTCAACCGTTCCCGTGAAGTCCTGGTTCGGAGCGGAATACACCAATGACTTGCCACCCGAGGCGATACTGACCGTTCCACGACCTGCAGCGGGTTGCGTCACTGCGGTGATGGTCAAGTTTTCTGCTGCATCGACGTTCGCATCATTTCTCAACACATCCACGTTTTGATTCGGTGTGGACAGCACGGTAATCGTGTCGTTGTTGGCTGTCGGGGCATCGTTCACCGCCGTCACGGTTACGGTCATCGTGCCCGTGGCCGTGCCGCCGTTGGATGAGCGAACGGTGTAGACCACGCGATCGACACCGTTGAAGTTGGCATTGGGCAAGTATCGTACTCGCGTTCCATTATTGGTGATGGTCGCGAGACCACTCGTGGCGGTCACGTTGGTAATCGTTAATGTGTCGCCCGTCTGCGCCGGGGTGTCGTTCGCGAGCACATCGTAATCCACGGCCGCCGAGTCTTCGGCAACCGTGAACGATTCACCGGTTACGGTAGGAGGTGGAACGGCAGGCTGTACCTGAACGGTGACCGTACCTGTTGCCGTGCCGCCATTGCCATCGCTTATCGTATAGGTGAAGGTCTCTTGACCAACAAATCCGGTTCGCGGGGTGTAACGCAGTCCAATGCCATTATTGTCGATGCGAACCGTTCCACCTTGAGACGGGGTTCCAACGGAGGTAACCCGGAGAGTCTCGCCCGTGTCAGGTCCTTGGGTGTCGTTGCTCAAAACATCGATGAAGACGTTGGAATCGCCAGCGCGTATCGTCGTGATCGTATCCGCATTGGCGATTGGATTATCGTTTACGGGTTGGACGTTCATCGTCACGGTCGCTGTCGACGTAGCTCCCGACTGGTCTCGAACCGTATAAGTAAATGTCTCAACCCCGTTGAAATTGCTTCGTGGTGTATAAACCACATTGGCGCCGTTGGCACCGATCGAAACGGTTCCTCCTTGGCCAGGCGTACCGACCGATTGGACGGTTAACTGAGCGTTGCTGCCTGGGACGATGGTGTCATTTGCAAGAACATTAACCGTGTTGTTGGTGCTGTCTTCATTCACACTGAACGTGTCATCAACACTCGAAAAGTTTTGGGTAATGCCAATGGTGGTCGTGCCCAATCCGACGCGGGTGACGGGGACTGCCGTATCCTGTCCGAAGACGGCAAAGGTTCGCCCAGCTGTCTCTGCAGGATTGACGCTGAAGAAGGCCTGTCCACCTTGCTTGGCACGCATACGGACCGTGAAGAGTGTTTGCGGATCGTCCCCTGGTCCATTTGTGAGGCTTGAAAACGCTCCAACCTCTTCGATCACACCCGCAGTGCTCGTGTCCGATGTCCGACCATTGCCGAACAACTGAGCAAACGTTATCGGGTTTGTGCCGACCAACTCGACCTTCGCCGAATCATATAACAGATCTACGTAGGCCGAGAAAACACCGCCACCAAGACCTAGGTTGCGAAGATCTCTCACAACGACTCGCAGATCAAACTCCTGGTTGATGCCCAGGGAGGACAGTGGCGCACCCGTCGTGCTGAAAACTTGAAGTTGTACGCGCAACAACTGGACGTCGGCAACGTTGATTGCCATCACCTGCGCTTGCGAATTGCCGGCTGCGTCGGTGACTCGAAGCGTCGCTGTTTGGGGACCTAGTTGCGAAGCGGTCGGAGTCCATGTTAAGACACCCGTTTCTTGATTGATCGTCATCCCTGCAGGTGCGTTTTCAAGAATGTATCGAAGATCATTCCCTTCATCGGGATGCACAAGATCGACGCGCAGCTCGTTACCGACATTGGCTTGTGTCGGCAGATTGGCTGCCGGAATCGCGGCGGGAGCGGTATTGTCGAACTTCAGGCTCAACGATGGGGAGGCAGCAGAGGTTTGGTTGCCCGTTCGCTGTGTCGCAACGATGGTCCGTGTACCCGCACCCAAGGCAGCAATCTGATTGGTGTTGATTGTCGTGGTGGCTCCGCTGGCAACTGCCGAGCCAACAACCTGGTCGCCGATCTTCAATTCGACCGTTGCACCAGTCGTCGTGCCAGAAACAACGAACTGCATGTTGCTGACGTTGGTGATGTTGTCCGAATCACTCACTCCACTGTCGGTCGATGCCGCCAGATCGACCGACGTTGGGGCCGAGAGCGAGCTTCCGACATTGAAGGTCAGTGTCTGAGTATCAAACAGATCCGCTGTGGAACTGGAGTTGGAAGCGCGAACCCCGACCGAGAGATCAAACGCTCCTGTAAAGTTCTCGGGGGCTGTTACGGTCAACTGACCAGTGCTGTTATTGACGTTGAATTGGTAAGGGACCGTACCGCGACGTGAAGCGTCGTAGAAAATAGCATCCCCTTCCTTGTCTTGGCCAGTCAACTGGATCGTCACCGTCTGTCCGGGCGCGATAGGTGGAACCGTAATATCGTTCAAGAACGGACCGCCGTTGTTGGTGTCTGCAGCGGCGGTCGCCACGAAGGTACGAGTGAACGAGCGGCCTTCGGAGTTCGTGACTCGAACCGTGATGGTCGCGGAGCCGGTAGTTCCCTGTGCCTTCAATCGAATCAACCCGTTTTGGGTGTCGTTGAAGATCTCCATGGAGTTGATCACTACCTCACGCGTAGGACGCGAAGCGTTGACTGCGGTGCGTGAAATACCCTGACGAACCGACTCGCCTTCGATCAATTGACCGAAAATGGAGTGGTTGAAGTCCAGATGCCGCTGAGGGCCCTCGGTGACGAAGAATTGAGAGTCGTTGGTATCGTCCGTTGACTTAGCATAGGAGAGAATACCGGTTCGATTGTGTTGAAGATCGACGTCGAACTGGTCGTCCAAGTTGCCAAGGGTTGAACCTCCGCTTCCGGTACCTGTTGGATCTCCACCCTGGATGACGAAGTTATCGATGACTCGGTGAAAAATAATTTTGTTCGTGGCAGTCTTGTTGTAGAAGCCAGCATTGACCAGTTGTTCGATACGGCCGACTGGTCGAGATGCTTCGTCGGCAAACAACCGATAGACCATCTCTCCATAACCATCAACGATCATTCGAAGGGATTTAGGGTTCGAGATCATCTCGGCACTGATGACCGACGGATTACTGCTCTCGACCGTGACTGTCAATGGGCCACCATTGGGATCATAGGTGTCCACCGGTATATGCAACGGGGACCGGAACAAGACGGTCTGATTGGGGATCTCGATGAATGTTGGATCGCTGCTGTTGGGGATGGGTACCCCTGACAAGGTCGAAAGTTGGGCGATGGTTTGCAGACCCGTTGCGACTTGGCCGTTGGCAAACTTCCACGTCGGGTAGGTGGTGATGCTCTCTTGGGTCGCAATCGCATTGGGGGTGCGATCTGGATTCGTGACCTCAATGAACGGCAAGTAGTTCTTGCCTTCGTCAAAGAGCTCTTTCTGCTGGGTGCAGAACAGACACCAGTCCGCCCCGTAGAATTTGGCGCCCGATGCCGTCAAGGCTTTGGCAAAAGCGACCAAATCGGGTGCCGCTTCCCCTTCGGCATCGAGACCGGAGGTCGACATGGTGCCGGATATGGCAGCCGGTGAAGCGATGTAGCCTGCACTGGCTACTTCGCCGAACCCGCTTGCGTAGGCTGCCGCCGAGGTGGTTTCAAAGAAGTCGGCCGCCATCAATTCGCGCCGTTCGAGCGGCTCAAACTGAATGGAACGTGTCTTTCGGCCCGCCTCCTCGCAAGCCAGACCTTCTCGGATCTGCGCTGCAAGCCAACGTGCATTTCGTTTGGTTTGCAATCGACGCTGCCGTTTCCCCATGTCCAATTCCTCTACCGCCTCAATAAAAAGTTTCTCTGCCGTCGCCCTTGCGGAGCCCCATTCTTCCTACGAATTGCGGCTCCGCTGGGCTATTTTCCAAGGGTAGTTGCGTCCCACCGCGACCGAGCCGTCCAGGGGACCTGTTTCCGTGCTTATGCACCAGAAGCGTTCCACCTGTATCGGTTGCTCCGTTCAACATCCCCTTACCAACCCCCCCACCCCTAGTGGTTGTGCTGGCCGTTTTCGCTGATCAGCCTCAGGCAGAGATTGGATGCAATCCTAGGCGCGCTGGTTCCAATCCCGACCGAAAAGCCAAACTCCACCCAAAAGAGGGGGTTGTGCCGAACTGAGCTAGTCAGATCTTGGTCTGGCCTGCATAATACGCCTCCGCATTGGGCGGACAAACTGAATTCGAAGCACTGTTTGCAACCATGGCCAAGAGCAAAAAGAAAAAAGAGACCACGTTCCTGGTATGTCAGGAAACGGGTGACATCAACTACGTCCTTCTGCGTAAACCAGGGGCGGAGAAGCTGCAACTGAAGAAGTACAGCCCCCGTCTTCGTAAGGTAACGCTGCACCAAGAGAAGCGAAAGTAAATCGCGATTCGCAGTTGACCAGGGAGGGGACACTTTGCCGAAACGATGGGTGTTCCGCGGTCACGATTCCGCGAGATTCTTGCTCCTGGCTGAACAAGCCGGGATCGATCCGATCATTTCTCAATTGTTGTGTGGCCGCGGGATCGCGGAACCGGCGGCCGCAAAGTTTTTCCTGGAAGCCAAGTTTTCAGATCTTCGCGATCCCTGCATGCTGCCAGGCATGGAGGAGGCGTGCGAACGCATTCTCCGGGCGGTCCGCGATCGCGAGCCAATCGCAATCTATGGCGACTACGACGCCGACGGCATGACAGCCACGGCCATTCTCCTGAGTTGCTTGGAGATGCTCGGAGCCGATGTCGCGTACTTCGTTCCGAATAGGCTCGAGGACAGTTACGGACTAAGCACGGAGGCCCTCGAGCGATTGTCGCAGCGAGGGCGCAAACTGATCATCAGCGTCGATTGTGGCATTTCGGCGGTCGCAGAAGCAGAGGCTTGTCGACAACTTGGGATGGATTTGATCATCACGGATCACCATCCATGCGGCGAGTCCCTTCCCGAAGCGAACGCGATCGTGCATCCCATGCTGCCGGGAGGCAACTACCCGTTTCCAGGTCTTTGCGGGGCGGGCGTTGCCTTCAAGATTGCTTGGCGGCTGTGCCAGCTGACGTCGGGGGCGAAACGGGTAACCGACGAACATCGCGCCTACCTGTTGTCGGCCATGGGTTTGGCCGCACTAGGAACGATTGCCGATGTCGTTCCCTTGCTCGACGAGAATCGGATCCTCGTCCGCAATGCCCTACAGATCCTTCCCAAGCAAGCCCCATTGGGACTGCAATGTTTATTGAAGCTGACGGGCTTGGCTTCCAAATCATCGTTATCTGCCGAAGACATCGCATTCTCATTGGCTCCGCGCTTGAATGCTGCTGGGCGACTCGGGCAGGCCCAGCTCGGAGTGGAGTTGCTGACAACGAAAGATCCGCAGCGCGCGGAGATGCTGGCTCAGTATCTAGACCGGTTGAACGCCGACCGCGAATCGCTCGAGCGGAGTATCACACTCGCTGCCTCGAAACAAGCTCGTGAGCAGTACGACCTCGAATGCGAACCCGCGCTGGTGCTTCATGCACCTGGCTGGCACCTCGGGGTCATCGGCATAGTCGCGAGTCGGATGGCCGACAAATTCCAACGGCCCGTAGTCATCATTTCTTGTGACCCGACAGGCCAGAAACACGCAACGGGAAGTGGTCGATCTGCTGGCATCGTCGATTTGCACGAAGCTTTCCACGCATGCCGTGAACACTTGATCGGCTGTGGAGGTCACGCCTCTGCGGCAGGTTTGCGTATCGAAGAGCGGCGCATTGCCGAGTTCCGGGAAGCCTTCTGCGAGTTTGTCCGTGACAGGATTGGTGACTCCGACCCCGTGACCCAACTCCACGTCGATGCCGAAGCCACTTTTCAACAACTGAGCTTGAATACCGTAGAACGGATCGAACAACTCGCACCCTTCGGTGCGGCAAATCCTCGTCCCGTTCTGGTTGCGAGCGATGTCGAACTTCATGAACCAGCCAAACGCTTTGGGAATGGAGAGAGGCACGTCAGCGCTCGCTTCCGACAACATGGAACCATCCTCCGAGCTGTCGCCTTCTCACAAGCCGAATGGATGGAGCCGATCAATTCCCACCAAGGAAATTTCGACCTCGCGTTCCGACCGACGATCAATGAATTCCAAGGATTCAAAAAGGTAGAGCTGCAACTTCTCGATTGGCGCGCCGCGAAACAATCTCCGAACGCTCCAACGACTACCACCACGAAACGTACGTTCAGTACGTGACAACACCGAGGGGGGCGGACATTACGAGCCATGGTTGGTCGAATTTAGACGCAACACCGTTCAACGAACCGACCTAATGTAGTGGATCTTGCCAAAGATCCTTGTACCGACCTAACACAGTGGATCTTGCCAAAGATCCCTGAGCACTGGGAAGCTTGGCAGCGTCCACTACCGTCATTGAACGGTGTTGTATTCAGACGCCGTGTGTCATTCTGTCGCCGCATCCGGGGCTTGGGCTTTGCGCTTAAGGCACCGGTCCCGGACCTTACCGGTCCTCCGGACCTGAGACCCACGATCCGGATCCGTCTTCCGGGCCGCAGGCCAACTAAAGGTCCTTCTGACGGCCTACTAACGGTCCTTCGGACCTCAATGAGCTCGCCGGTTAGTGAGCACCCAACAGGTTCTTAAATGCGCCTTGCAGTTCTGGGAATCGAAACGTATATCCGCTTGCCAAAAGCTTGGGCGTTTCAGCTCGAACGCTCGCGAGTAGCAAAGGTCCGGCCATTTCCCCCATCAAAAGGCGAAGCCCCATCTCAGGAACAGGCATGAACGATGGCCTGTGCAGAACCTTTCCCAAGGTCTTTGCGAATTCACGCTGCGTGACGGTTTGTGGCGCCACGACGTGGTATGGCCCGGAGGCATCCGGAATCATTGCCAAGTGAAGCAAGATATTGGCCGCATCATCCACATGCACCCAAGGCCAATACTGCCTGCCGCTTCCGATCGGTCCTCCCAAGCCCAAGCGGGCTGGTGTCAGCATCTTCGCAAGTGCCCCTGCGCGAGGATGGAGTACGACACCGAGGCGGGCTTGAACAACAGAGTGCGCCGAAGTGGAGAACTCTTGTGCTGCCGATTCCCAGGCAATAGCCAAGTCGGACAAGAAACCTTGCCCCGCAGGACTTTCCTCGGTGCACGGTCGATCCCCCGCATCTCCGAAGATCCCAATTCCTGACGCACATACCATCCGCTTCGGCGGCACAGGGAGAGCACGAAGGCCATCGACCAGTGCGCGGGTGCCATCGACTCGGCTCGACCAGATTTTTTTCTTTACGGCATCGCTCCAACGTTCTTCGGCGATGCCATGTCCTGCGAGATGGATAACTGCGTCAAGGTCCGATAGTGCCGAGGGGGGCGAGACGCCACTCAGGTCCCAAACCACCGATTCAACGGTTCTCGGGAACGGAGTCGCATCGACGCGCGACGCAGGGCGCAGGATCCTGATCACATGCCATCCCCAGACCGATGCCAAGTCTGCGACCCGTCGACCAATCAATCCTGACGATCCGGTGATTGCGATCCGAGGAGTGCGACCTAAATTCGCTGTGTGGTTTCTCAAATTCTGTTCGGAACGAAGGTCGTCAGCGGTGATTCGATGACGAAACGCGAACATCGCATTCAGTTTCGTCCGAACCCACGCATCTGCAATCGCTGAAAATGGGGCCAGAGGAAGCTGATATTCGATGCGATCAGACAACTCGCACGCGTCCTCTCCAACCGACTCGAACTCGTGTCGATGAATCCAGCGTGCGAAAGGGCCATGGACCATGACATCGGTGAAGTGATGCCCGGGATCGAGTTCCGTGTGTCGAGCAAGCCAAGACTTGCGAATTCCGAAGATCGACTGCACGAGTTCGACTTCCGATCCAACCTCCAGGGAGTCCGACCTCTGAGCGATTCGCACGTTCTCCCATGGGGGAATGAGGCGGTCGATCGCACCGGGATTTTCGTGGTATCGAAAAACGGCGTCTCGTGAGTGCGAAAATTGGGAGACCGCAGTGAAATGAGACATCATCCTAGGCTTAAGCTCAATACCCTTCAACGAACCAATCTACGGTTGTGGATCTTGTTAAAGATCCTGGATCGCGGGGAAGTTCATCAACTTCCACTACCGTCGTTCAACGGTTTTTGGCTTACACTTCCGTTTCGGGAAGAGGGGATTCAAGAGCGAGGTCTCGCAACTTGTCGAGGGCTCGCTTTTCAAGCTGTCGCACTCGCTCTTTGGATACTCCTAGCTTGTCCGCCAATCGCTGAAGCGTCTGGACTCTTCGGTGTCCACCCAAAGAAAATCTTGCTCGTACGATCAATTTCTCGCGTCGATCCAATCGATCCAACATTGTGGCCAAACGTCCACGAAGCTCTTGCCAACGGCCTTCACTCATCGAGGGACTGCGATGCTCGTCGCTGACATCCACTCCCGATTCATGGATGCTCAGGGTAATGCGTTGCCGCTCCTTTTGCTTTTCCATCACCCGTCGATAGGTGTTGCGGCGAACGACTTGCGTTGCGTAGGTGCTGAAGCGGAAACCGAGTCCAACGTCGAACTTGTCGACGGCGCGGATGAGGGCGACAATGCCGTCCGATAGAAGGTCATCGAAACCGTTTTGCTTGTTGACGAACTTCTTGACAATTGAGATGACCAATCGCATGTTCGACTTGACCATGCGGTCTCGGTACCAATCGGCTGCGATTAAGAGAGCTTGGATCCGTCGTACTGTCCATCCGCATGGGGTTTCCAGCGACAGCAGTTGACGGAGTTGGTTGGCTTTCCACTTCAAGAAGTTCATCCGTTGGAAAACGAGCTTCTCTTCGTCAGCGGACAAGAGTTTGGCTTCGCACAGTCGCGCTAAGTGAGAGGGCAGGTCGGGTACCTTTCCGCGAGCTCCCCCTTCGACCTCTCCAGGGATCAGACAACCGTCGGCAAAGATCCTCGATGCTGCATCGGCAGTCGCGAATTCGGGGTTTCCGATGAATTCCAATTCGGTCGCGAGTAGACGCTTGGTCATCTTCGCAAGCGTTTCATCCGACTCCAACTCGGGGGCCACGAGCTGGCAGTAGTGAGTGAAGGAGGCTTCGAGTTCGACATGGTCAAACGTGGCCGAACCTCTTTTGCTCTTGGCTCGAACGCCTGCCTTCGCGATTGTCTTCTTGGAGCGTGGAGTTCGCTTTTCTAACGTTTGAACCATTGTCCTGTTCCTCTTTGATTGCTTTCGAAAACTCAAAATCGGCCGTCGTGGGATGTCCGAGCGACCGTGAACGTTTCCAACACCGCAAAACATTCAAATCGTTCACACAAAATCGTTATATCGTGCATGGGTGGCCAGAGCAAGCGTCGAAACGGGGATTTCTGGGAAATCGGTTCGAGTGGCTGATTTGCGATATTTCTCCAGGATTTTCGAATATTCTCGCATTGAATCTTGAAGAAGGGGCTGCCTAGGGGCTACAATTACGCGATTCGTTCACAAACTTGTAATCGTTCATCCTGAACGTTTTGTTGACGGAACGAAGCCGTAAAATCGGTCAAGGTTGAGGTGGAACGGGTGTCGATCGAAAACAGTTTTAGTCCCAAGCAGGTTGCACAGGCGTTGCAAGTCAGCGAGTCGTCCGTCAAGCGATGGTGCGACCGTGGCGTGATACGCACGGACCGCACACTTGGGGGGCATCGGCGGATACCGCTGGAACACTTAATGGAGTTCCTGGAGTCGACCAATCGTCGCATCCTGGATCCGACCGCGATTGGATTAAGCGACGATCGTCAGCGTGATCGGAACGAGTTGGCCGAGCTGACCGCGGCAGGCAAGCCCGAAACGGCAGGCCAGCGAGCTGAGCAGAGCTCCATTCGTGAACAATTCGAACGAGCGTTGATTGCGGGTGATGAGCAGCTATGTCGCAAGTGCATCAGTTCATGGTACGCGATGCATGGCAGCATGGCATCGGTAGCGGATGATCTGCTCGCTCCGACGTTTCATTCGATCGGCAACCTGTGGCAGTGCGGAGATGTCGATGTCTACCAGGAGCGGCGCGGATGCGAGATTTGCATTCGCCTGATCCATGAATTGCGTCGCTTGGTGCAGGAACCATTGAACTCGGCTCCGCTCGCGATGGGGGGGACCTGCGACGGTGATCCCTATCAAGTCGCCAATCAGTTGATCGAAATTATCTTCCGCGAAGCGGGCTGGCGAACCGTCAACCTGGGTTCGGCGGTTCCGTTGACGAGCATGTTAGCGGCAGCCAAAAAATACAGTCCAAAGATTTTTTGGTTGAGCATTTCGCACATCGAGAACGAAGAGGAGTTCCTGGTTCGATTCGATGCCTTTGCGCGAGATCTTCCCAAAGGGGTCATGCTCGTTGTGGGAGGGCAAGCACTTCACGACCGGTTGCGTCCCAAGATGGAGTTCTCGGCGTATTGCGACAGTTTGAAGCAACTCTCGACCCTAGCCAGAAATCTTAGGCCATCGGGGAATCTAGGTGGTCCGCAGTTGTAAGCGTTGCGGATTCTGCAATCGAAGGAGCGATGGGGCGATGGGGCTCTTCTAACTACCGCCATACACCGCGTCAGCGCTCCAGGTGATGGCAGAGATTGTCTAACCATTGTGGATAAGCGCAGACGCGCCGGCCATCTTGTACTCTGAGGTCGTCCAGACCACAGATTGGAATTCGAGATCAATCAATGAGCCTTCGATTACGGAATCCGACGATGAGCTGACATGTCCACGATTTCCCCCCCCGCGATAGTACACATCGCCCTGAAATCCTCGAGGGTCGTGGATCTCGATAGTTGCCAGATAGATCCATCAGCAAAAAGAGCATACCTTTCCGATTCCCGAAGCCATCTAGCTGCAGTTAATCCGCAGTCACCTGCTTCGTCGACATCCAGATCACAAGCTTTCGTCCAAAGGATCTCGCAGTCTGGAGCGTACACGAGTAGGATCGTATTTGAATTTCCATCTGGAATCTCGTTTCGCCCATCGAAACCATCGCCGAGCGTTCCACTCCCCGCAATTCGTAATACTTCCGTATATCGCATCCCTAATGCGTCTTTCTCAAAGTCCAGCCGGAAATAGGCGCCTGGATCGAATCGACGTGCTGAAAGCGGATCATCCTTTCTCGGAACAGAGAATGCGGCCGCAAGATTGCGTGTCGAATCATAAGGCTCGTTCGGGTCGTATTCTCCGCCAAAAGACGATGACGAAAGATAGCTGTGTATCGCCACTCGCCAAGACTGCTCTCGAGCTGCTGAAAAATTGAACGCCAACCGCTTCGTACGGTTTGGCAAAGGTTTCTTCAGCGCTTCGTTATAGGTTTGAATTCCATTGTACACATATAAAAGCAAGCAGTTGATCTTGGCATCTTTCGATTTGTGGTGATAGACCCAGAATCCCAATGCAATCATGATTGAGACAGATGCTATAGCCAAAAGTCGTGCGATTACCTTCCCCATGGTGTGTTAGGCAGCCCATATGCTCGTGCTGCCATCTCCGGCGTGATGTTGATGATCCCGTAAAAAAACATTGGGATATTGAGTTGTAGGTAGATTCCCTGGGGAGACTTGGAGATATTCCGCAGCGTCGAACTGTTGCTCGCATTGGCTGCTTCGCCAAAGATCTGCTGCAACTTGGTTGTGAGTTGAGTACCGGAGACCGTGATTGAAGCGTGTGGAGTCTCAAGGAGAATTGATTACGATTGGAGCATCCGTTGTACCGATGTCAAGAAGATTCTTTTGGGGTTGCTCGATCTTCGCAAAGCAATCGCTACCACATGTGATTGGTGTCGCGATGCGACCGGCATCGGAGGAGCGAGAGTTGCCTGATGACGGAAACCTATAGAACACAGCAAGGACTCGGACTCACCGGAGGGCTTGCGCCCTGCCGCTTGTAAAACATGGTGCCATGGGGCTCACTCGGGGGTTTCGTTCAGCTTTTGTCGAAGAAGTTGAAGAGCAAAGGACAACTGCGGATCGACATTCACGCTTTCGTCGCTATCGATCGTAGGCTCTTCCTCCGCATCGATCGGTTTACTTCGTTCTCGAAACCGTTCGATGGTGGCCTCGAGTTGCTCGTCCGACATTTCCACTCGGCAATTCGGGCTGGGATCGATGCCCCAGTCACCTTCATCGGAGTTGGGATCCTTTCGATGGATTCTTCGGCCGCTGGGTGGATAGTAATACGCTGTTGTCAATCGCATGGCGGCTTTGCCACCTTCGAGCGGAATGACGTTCTGAACACTTCCTTTGCCAAACGATCGTACTCCAACGACTTGAGCACGTCCTCGATCCTTGAGGCAGCCGGCTAGGATCTCACTAGCACTTGCCGAGTTCTCGTTTACGATGATGACAATGGGACATGATTCTGGAAGAACAGCTCCTGGTGTCGCCATCAATTCGTCATCCACGCGTTGGTCTCTTCCTTTGGTCGTGACGATGGCTCCGTCGTCCAAGAACAGATCGCATATCTGGGCAGCGGCAAGGAGCAGACCACCTGTATTGTCTCGCAAATCAATGATGAGTGCTTCCGGTTTCGGAGTGCAACTCGAGATCGCTTTCTCGAATTCGCTGGCCGTTTTTTCTCCGAACAACTCGATGCGTACGTAGGCTACTCGAGGATCTGCCTGCATGAGAAAGTTCCATGTGCCATCGCTTCGGCGACGGTCCCCTAGGACGCTTTCGATTTCGATACGATCACGAACAACGATCTTCTCCATCGTTTCTCCGTCACGATCGATCAGCAAGCGAACACTACTCCCTTCTCGCCCTCGGAGTTTGGAGGAGACTTCCTGTGTCGTCCAATGACGGACCTCTTGTCCATCGACGTTGGCGATCACATCCCCGGGACGAATGCCTGCATGAAAAGCCGGCGAGTTGAAGATCGTCGAGACCACTGTCAAGCTTGGCCGTCTCGGTGGACCGTCGAGGCTGACTCCTAGTCCGCCGAACTCTTGTTCAAAAATCGATTGAAACGACTGCAGCTGGTCTTGTCCGATGTAACCGGAGTTGGCATCAAGCGAGCGGAGCATCCCGGATATCGCGGCTTGATAAAGGTCTGACTCGCGGGTGGGTTCGACGTAGACTTGGTCGACGATATTCATGGCAAGCGCAAGATCGCGTATCCCTCTTAGGGATCGCGCGTTCGCGTAGCAGAATGCACAGACGATGAAGAGAATGACGAGCCACTTCAGGTTTCCGGTGGTCACGCTTGGGGTCCACTTGGTTCAAAGGGAGTTTACGCCATGGCGGGCGGGGGATTCTGCGCAATCACCAAGTATTGTGCCCCGAGCGGGATTTTGCAAAGCCATGGCTCCATCCAACGCAGCCAATGTAACATTCTCGGGAAATAGAAACAGGAATCGGTCGAGAGGATTTGAAAACCAGCGTTTCGCAACAATCGGTGCGACTCGGGAATCGAAATCGGAATGGCATCCTTGTCGAATGGGATGCGTTTCATGATGTAGCGGGTCCCCGGATTCCAGGGATTGTTTTCCCAGTACGCGAATACAGCTCCAGGCTTCATATAGGTACGAATCTGCACCAAAGCATTGTGCCGATCTGCGGGCTCGATGTGGTGGAACACGCCGTTGCAAAAAGCAAGGCCCGCGTCCCGACATACGTGGTAATCCGTCGGCGCATGGAATTCGACGTTAGGATCTGAAAAACGTGCTGATGCCATCCGAAGCGATTCCCTCGACGGGTCGAGTCCAACGATGTGTTTCACTTCGAGGAACCGTTGGAGATGGGGAATGCTGTTGCCTGTGCCGCACCCGAAATCGATGGCTGTATGTCCAGCGACGGAGATCCCAAGCTTTTCTAATCGCTGCTGCAACCATTGAATGCGACTCGTTGCGAAATACTCGGCCGATTCGCCGGAAACGCGAAGCCCTTGTTGCAGCGCCCCTTCGTAGTCGCCTGCAACCGCGTCGAACTCGGATGACGCGATAGGAATCGCTATGCGGCTCATGCTTGCTTCCCCTGCGAAGGCTCGGATATCTGTTACACTCTTGCAAGATGTCCATTAAATCTACCCCACCGGATGTGCGCGATCGGATCGCCTCGGAATATTTCGAGCAATTGCTCTACCCGCCCTATCCGGTCCAAGAAGAAGCTCTTTTGTCCTGGTTCACCTCGGAGCAGGGGGTGTTGGTGTGTGCCCCTACGGGAACCGGCAAAACACTGATTGCCGAAGGTGCCGTCTTTGAGGCCCTCAAAACAGGGCAGCGCTGTTACTACACGACACCCTTGATTGCCCTTACCGACCAGAAGCTTCAGGAGCTGCAAGCGACAGCGGCCCGATGGGGATTTCCAGCCTCGTCGGTCGGTCTGGTTACAGGGAACCGGCGAGTCAATCCCGACGCTCCAGTTCTGGTGGTCGTAGCGGAGATACTTCTTAACCGGTTGCTGCAGACCGATGGCCCATCGATGGACGATGTCTCCTCGGTCATCATGGACGAGTTCCACAGTTTCAATGATCCGGAGAGAGGCATCGTCTGGGAATTGAGTATCGGACTGCTGCCGCCGCATGTTCGGTTGATGCTTCTGTCCGCCACGATCGGCAACAGCGTCGAGTTTTGCAGTTGGCTTCTTCGCGCGCATTCCCGAAAGATCGAGCTCGTCCAAAGCAGCGATCGGAAAGTCCCACTCCAATTCGAGTGGGTCGATGATGCCTATCTCGACGAGCATCTGGAACGAATCGCCGAAGGGGACGATGCACGTCGCCGAACGCCTGGCCTGGTGTTCTGTTTCAATCGAGATCAATGTTGGCAGGTCGGTGAGCTACTCAAAGGTAAGAAGCTGATCGATAAGGAGCGGCAGAGCATCATCACCAAACGGCTCGAGTCGTTCGATCTGACACAAGGAGCTGGCCCCAAGCTCAAACAAATCTTGATTCGTGGAGTCGGTATTCACCATGCAGGGATCCTTCCCAAATATCGAAGGATCGTC
>JALOQW010000397.1 GCA_025459275.1 Pirellula sp. | reverse complement strand
TGGAACCACTCTGCCAGGAGTGAGTCATCGAAGTAGCCCGGTGGAATATGCATTCGATCCAAGGCCGTGGTCAGGAAGGGTCGCTTGACTCGATGGGCAATCGGTCGAGGCAAGTATCGCTCGGCTAGCTTGCGCAAAACCCACTTGTCCCTTACAAACGGATGATGCCAATCGGCCATCTGCGATGACCATCGCAGCTTGGCTCTCGTTGGCAAGTTAATCGCCAGCCGAAGAATATCTCTCGACAGAAGCGGGTACCGCGCTTCGATACTGGCGGACATGCCCAAGGAGTCATTGCGATGCATGAGGCTTCTCAAAATGTAGGACAACTGTCCTGATTGATCGATACGACGATGGTCCGCTGTGCGAGGGTATCGCGAAAGAAGGTCCTTGTCGAAATCGTCATCCACTCCCAGTTCATATTCCATTCGATGTGGTAGGGAACGAACCAAATTCAAATCCCAATCCGCGTCTGTATACCGAGTAGGCTTGCCTCGAATCCAACGCTCAAAATGATCGAACGCAGACTTGCTCAGCTGGAATAACTGGGCCGGCGCGCGAGTCAATGTTCGGCGAATGTTGGGAATCAACCATTCGTACCCTAGGAACAACTCATCGGCCCCTTCGCCGCAGAGAACAGCCTTAACACCACATTGGCGGACCAGTTTCGAAACTTGGATAAACGGAACGGCGTTCGGATGAAACAGAAAGGGAAGCCCATAGTGTTCCGTGACTTCAGGTACTAGATCGATGAAATCGCGATCGTGGACATCGACCACATGCAAGGGAACATTTGTATCGCTGGCAACCTGTTGCGCCGCCGCCAACTCACTTTTCGAACCTACAACGTTGGCGTGGAATGCTTGGATGTCAGGCTTGAAACGCTTCGCAATCGCCAAGACGAGGGAGGAGTCCACTCCCCCACTGCACAAGGTGCCTACATCTGCGTCGGCAACCAGCTGGGAAGCAACACTTTTCTCCAAGAATTCCCCGAGCTGATCCACCCATTGTTCTGGTTTCTGACACCCCAACGCATCGGCCGTCGCCGGGCACGAGAGATCGCGCCAGGATGCAAAGCGACGAACGGTTGCGGAACCGTGCTGTTGTATCGTCAACACATGGCCCGGCGGGATCTGCTCAACGTGGCAAAAGAAACTGTTTCCAGACATCGGTCCGCCATATCCCAGCAGGAAAGACTGGACAGAGAGCAAATTCGGCGACAGTGGCTGACTGACTTGCAAAGCTTGGATGCTTGATGCAAAAGCAAAGGCATCGGACTGGTCGATGTAGAACAGCGGCTTCATGCCAACACGATCGCGGGCCAATTGCAATTTCCGTTCGACTCGATCGTAAACGGCAAAGGCATACATCCCATCGACTCGCTGCAGAGCCTCCTCCAACCCCCATTCGATGATCGCGTACAACAGGACTTCGGTGTCGGTTGTAGAAACAAATCGGATACCGCGCCTCTCAAGGTCCTTACGAACCTCGCGGTAATCATACAGTTCTCCGTTGTAGACGATGCAGTATCTACCGCTTTGGTCCCACATCGGTTGATTGGCGCGCGACTCGAGATCGACCAGCGATAGTCGCGTGTGGACCAGGCTGACCGCCGCATCGCAGTAGCTGTCCCAGGCATCGGGGCCACGATGCGACATGGCATCGGCGATCCTCGCTAATTCAATCGCGTGGCTGGAAGCGTTCTCTGCATGTATCAAGCGACCATAGATTCCGCACATAGACAGCTCCGCCTCAAACCGCTCTCCGATGAACTTGCTCCACGAGCGCCTCGGCTGCCACGTGCAATCCATCGAACTGCTTGTCGAAATCGAGCTCGTGGTCCCGTTGGATGCTCAGCCCCGTCTCGCTGGAAAAATGCCAAACAGATCCACACGAATTGACTTCGAGGACATACAGCTTGCCAGTCGTGGCATCGCGGACGATATCGGTACCCAATAATGGAAAGTCTTCAAACGAAGCGTGAGCTTGAATACCCAAGTCGAGGACGTCCTTTTCATAGCAAAGGGTGAATCGACTTTCCCGACCGCTCGATGAAATGGATATGCCGCCTCCCTGCTCTCCGCCACGGAACGCTTCCGGGCCAGCAAGGGGGCGTCGATCCCGAGATGCCTCCACTCGCCATGCAAACAAGACTCGGCCAAACAAGGTCGTGACGCGATAGCTGGTCGGCCAGGAACCTGTATAAATGAATTGCTGGACGAGCGACTGTTGATGGCCGATTTTGATAGCTCGAGCCGTCTGGGATGGGCGCCATCGCACTCGAGTTTTTCGCTTGATCTTGACCTCGGCCCCTTTGGCTCCGAGATCCGGCTTGACAACCACATAATCCCCATGGAAACGACTCAGATCAGGGCTCGTATGTTCGTCGAGCAACTGCCAAGCCGGAACCGGAATCGAGTTTCGCTCAAGCCGCCGATACTCTTCGCTTTTCGGCAAGATGCGATTCTGGCAGATCGAACCTCGCAACGGCGTTAAGTGATTCAACGTATCGAAGCATACGGTCAGTGTCGGGCGAAATAGTGCTTGCGGATAGAAGCTATGGTGCAACCGATCCCGGACAATGAGGGGCGAAACATCGGGAGCAATGTTCCGGATGATTTGGACCAGACGCGGAAAATCGCGATCGTGTCCACGTCGTTTCTTGGCAACCATCAGCAGCGTTCGTTGGCTCTCCGTGGCTCGCCGCGGAGTGCGTTGGCTTGCACGCGGGCCGTCATCGGCCCTCTTGGCAGTGATTGTTTGGATGGTCATCGCGAGGGGTGCGACCTCCACAGAGATTGAAAGCTTTCTCGGGAATGTCGATATCAAACCACAGCCACAAGAGCAAGGGCGATTTCTCGCGATTGCGCTGACGCAACGGAGAACCGAGCCACGGAGTCACAATTGAAGGAAGAAGGGTGGATCGTTGGCCTAATCTTTGCACGCGGCGGTCACGATGAGTTCTGCGCGGTAGCCCGGTGCGGCGAGAGGGGCGTGGACGCAAGCACGGCTCGGTGCATGTCCCGTCGGAACCCACGCATCCCAAATCGCATTGAACGTAGCCAAGTCCTCCGCATTCGGCAGATAGATCAACACCTGGAGCATCCGTTCGCGAGAACTCCCGGCTTGCAACAGCCGCTCATCGACTTGCCTCAATAACTGGTGGAACTGCTCCGCCGGTCCGAGAGTCGGATCGTCCGGGACCTCCACAAAATACGCGATTCCTCGGTGAATCACCAAGTCCGACCATCGTGCCGTGATGCCGTAACGTGCTATTGGTTCCATAGATAACGTTTATGAGAGACTAAATTCTTCCTAATATTGCGGCTGTAGGGCCGTTACCGTTCTATGCAAGGTATTTTACAGAATCACCGCAGGCTTTACTTCTCCCTTTCCGTGGGGTCTGATCATGCAACGAGCTTCCCTCATCCCTGCAGCCATCCTCTCGCTCACGTTCGGAGCCATGATGCCGTCGCGTTTCCAAGGTCAGGAGATTGGATTCATCGAAAAATTTGCCCTCGCAGACGATCGAACCAAAGCGCTGCAGGACTTGATCCCGGGTTCCCACGACTATTTCTATTACCACATCCTGCACTATCAGAACACAGGACGGATCGCGGAATCCCAAGCGCTCCTCGAACAGTGGTCGGCACTTGAAAACGTTCCCCCGACGTTTCAAAAGCTATTAGCCCGTCAGAAGATTCTTGGCTACACCACGAATCCCAGTGACGTTCTCGAATACCTCCGGCTGGAAATGGGGCTCACCCTCGGCCACGCACCACCTCAAGCTGATCAAGCCAAAGATCTGCCAACTGTTCTGGACCCCGCCCTGCATGACCTTCAACGTTGGATCGACCATGCTCTAGCTCACGATCCGCAACTGGGAAGCCTCAGCTCCGATGGCTTGCTCGAATTGATTGGCAGGGACTTGCCGATCGACAAGATTCGGTTGGTTCTGCACCGTACTCAACGCGTGGACTTGGCCAAACTGACAGCATGGATCGAGAAGGAACTCCGATCTGCAGACACGCAAGGATGGGGCGCGATTCCGATTCACGCTCAGTTGACTTTATCCCAACGACAAGAACTCGCTCGCGCGATCCCGCAGTTGCTCGAGAACGATGGCTTCGTGCGACAGTATCTGGTTAGGCTCTTGCCTCAAGAGCATGTTGCCATCAATGACCTTCAAGAGAGACGTGCCCATCTGCAACGACTTGAAGACTTCACTTCTACACTGCCAGCATCGCAGAACAGCTTGAAAGGGTTAGTCCTCTTTCAACGACTCGCCTTGGATGCGTCCGAGGAAAAATTCGATCGGCCAAGATTCGAAAGGTATCTGGCCCTCCCAAGGCACCAACCCTACTGCAATGTCGACTTCCTGAAAGCGAATCAGAATGTTCCTCACGTCGACCTGAACGCTCAATACGGCGGTGAAACGCGGCTTCCTCCTATCGCTGACGATACGGACTTGATTCGCCGCCATCTGGAACACTTCCTTCAAGCCGACGACAACATTGATCGATTCGCGACTTGGTTGGATCGGGGCTTCCTAGAAAACGTTCTCATCGAAACCAAGATTCTGTATGGCATCGGCAATAGTAGCCTTTGGTATTCCAAGTTGGACGCATCGAGG
>JALOQW010000064.1 GCA_025459275.1 Pirellula sp. | reverse complement strand
TTCCGCGCGTAGCCGTTTTAGCTGGATCACGTCGAACTGTCGGGCCGATCCGTCGAGTCGTTGGATGGTCTGTTGAATGACCAATTGGTCCGACAACGACGCATAGGCGATGATGGCTTTGTTCTTTTCGTCGATTTCGAGTTTGGTGGTCGGCTCGAGGGCATCGAGTGACAACAGCGATGAGACCAGTTTCTTCGGATCCAAGGCCGAGAGGCGATAGACCTTCATCCGTGTATTGAGGACGTTCAAATTATCAACCGCGTTGGGAACATCGATCCGCTTGATAAACGCAGCGATGATGGCCATTTGGTTGGGTGGAGCGTGAACGATCAAACTGTTGCGGCGTTGGTTAGCCACCAACATGACCTCCCCCTTGGGCTTGCCGGGTTGGCCTGCCTGCTGTTGCTGTTGTTGTTGCTGCATCATCATCATTTGCTGCTGCATCATCATCTGCTGCTGCATCATGTTCATGTCGTCGGTTGCAGCCATAGGCGCAGGCTTATTGCCATCCAACTTGAGGAAACTTGCAAGTTGGTCTCGCGCATCGGAAGCGCGCACATACTGCAGTTCGAACTCGCGAGCTAACTCATCAAGGGCTTCGATGGACTGTTCCTCTTGGAGGATTTGCATCAGCTCCAGGAGATTGCTGGCCGAGTCCATGGCTTCCAAACGGTTGGTTGCGGAGAGAGCATTGAGCGACCCATTCGAACTGATCAGCGTTTTCAGTTCGGCGACCACGTCGGTGGCGACCAGCGTCTTGAGTGCAAACGAGATACGAACAAAGCGATTGGGAGGAAGGGTTGCCAGTTTTTCGATGTCTACTTTGGGAACCAGCGAGACGTTGATGCCCGCTGTCTTGACGACCAGAATGGTGTTGCCGAACTCGAGCATCGTAAAACCGCGGGCCAATAGATGTCGGTTGACCAAGTCTCGGGTTTCTTCGAGCGAGAACTTACGATGCGATGCGATGTTGAGAAAATCCGAAGGGAGCTCCTGCCAGTCGAGCGACATGCTGGAGACTTCGGCGAGCCACTTCAAGATGTCAGGCCAAGACTGATTCCGAAACTGGAACTGAATCATCCCGTCTTCATCGGGACGAACTTCGAACTCGCGTTTGTCGGGTGGTTCTTCGGGAGATGTGGGGCGTTTGACCGTGGTTGGTTCCGCAGGCTTGGAGTCCTCAGGCTTCTTCGGCGCATTGGGATCCGCGTTCGGGGGCGTGCCTGGTTGAGCACCCGGAGGCGTGGGTTGACCGGGAGGTACCTGCCCCGGGGCGACCACGACCGTGGATCCATCAGGACCAGTAACGACCTGAACGCCTGGAGGCACCGCTTCTTGGGCGCGGGCGCTCAGGGACAAGTCGATCACCATGCACAAAACAACAACCCAGCCCAAGGCAATCCAAGGGTTAGTCGGCAGAAACAGCCGATCGCAACAGTCGACGGATTCGAATCGGTTCATCGCCGGTAGACGCCGCCGAAACGGGGTGCGTTTCAAAAATGATCGGAAGAGAAGAGAATTGACAGGTATCAAGATAATCCAATTTTTGTCCCGGATCCATGATTCCCGTTCGAGGAAATCGAAAACAATAACGATGTCAGGTTTCGATTCTTAACAATACCATAGGATATTCGACGAGAATGTCCCCTTTGGCGATCCGTCCCTTTTGGCGATCCGCGATCGGTGCCTTATGCGATTCGGTTACCATTCCTCAAGTACGTCGACGCGGCGCGAATTCCTTCGCCGATCCGTGTCGATCGGTGGCGTTGCTCCGTTGATGCTGGCATTCCCGACATCGGTGATGGCGCTGCCTGCAAAGGATGATGAAGGGGGTTATCGTGTTTCGATCCCCTCGATGGGCTCACTGATCGAGATCCAATGGATCGGCAGCGAGTCGATTCAGGCCAAATCCGTTGCGCAGGCTGCATCGGAGTGCGCAGACCGTTGGGTGGATGTCCTCAGCGACTCTCAGCAGGACAGCGAATGCATGCAACTTTGTCGTCAAGGAGTGGATGGTGAGTGGAGGGCTGTCTCTGATGCATTGTGGCGAGTCATGCTGGAGTGCGATCGATGGCATCGTCTTAGCGAAGGGGCCTTCGACGCGGCGTTGGGAGCATTGACTCGACTTCGTAGGAGTCGCAAACCGTTTTCGGAATCGGAATGGCGAGATGCCCGAGCGCGATGCGGTTGGGAGCATGTGGATCTCGACCGAGAAGGGCATCGTGTTCGGTTATTGCGTCCAGGGGTGATGTTGGACTTTGGAGCGATCGGAAAAGGGTTCGTGGTCGACCGGATTGGAGAATCGCTACGCTCCATTGGTATCGATCGATTTCTGGTCAACGCTTCCGGGAATATGCTGTGCGGAGAGGCGATTGAGACGGAACGCGGTCCGCAGGCCGAGAAATCGTGGCCGATTTCCATCGGCACACTCGGAGATCCGAAGCTCGTATTGAAACAGCTTCGATTGAAACGATGCGGCATTGCAACCAGCGGCGATCAGTTTCAGAAGTTCCGTGATGCGGGTTCGGAGGAGGGAGCCAAGCCAACCAGCCATATTTTGGACCCCGAAAAACGTCGAGGCTTGGACGCCCCCAACATGGCAACGGTGATCACCGAGAGTGCATCCGACGCTGATGCCCTCGCCACCATTTGCTGTGTCCACTTGCAACGTGGGTCGTTGTCGTCGTGGAAGGCTCGAGTCGAGGCCGAACTTCCCCGGGCGGAATATGTCTTGCAATCATGGCGCGATCGCGCGATCGCTTACACATCGATTCCTTGTGATTGGTGATCTCCTTGGCGAGCGAGTCATCGCAAAGAGACCGGGACTACCGAAAGTTACGTTCCGGCTTACACTTAGCAGGCTGTCGACAATAGTAGCGGCATGGCGCAAGCCGTCCGGTGAGTCCTAGTAGTATCTGTGCTTTATGGGTTCCCTTCACCGGGCAGCTTGGGTTGCACCGCTCGCGTGCTGCCATCAGTAGATAACGGGAGCTTCATGACCACCAAACGCATGCTCGTGACTGCGGCATTGCCGTACGCCAACGGCCACATCCATTTGGGGCATTTGGTCGAATACATCCAGACCGATATCTTCGTTCGTTTTCAGAAACTGCGAGGCCGTCGCTGCATTTACATTTGTGCAGACGATACGCATGGAACGGCCATCATGATTCGGGCTCGGCAAGAGGGACGGCCGGAGACAGAACTCATTGCGGACATGCAAGCAGCCCATCAGCGTGATTTTGCCGGGTTCGATATCGCGTTCGATCATTATGGCAGTACCAACGCACCGGAGAACTACGAACTGTGCAAAGAGATATGGGCGAAACTGCGTCATCAAGGTTTGATCCGAGAAGCAGACGTCGAGCAGCTCTTCGATCCAGTCGCTGGAACATTCCTGGCCGACCGTTTCGTAAAGGGGACTTGCCCGGTTTGCAAATCTCCGGGCGAGTATGGTGACAACTGCAGCAAATGCGGAGCGACGTATTCACCATCCGATTTGATCGATCCGGTCAGTACGCTAAGTGGCGCGACTCCTGAGAAGAGATCAGCCCAACACTTGTTCGTGCAGTTGGAGATGCTTCACCCGTTCTTGGATACTTGGACACAATCCGGCAATCACTTGCAGGACGAAGTGGCGAACTATCTCAAAGGACACTTCTTGGGCAAGCCACTTCGCGACTGGGATGTTTCTCGCCCCGAACCTTACTTCGGATTCGCGATTCCCGACAGTCCTGGAAACTACTGGTACGTGTGGTTCGATGCGCCGGTCGGCTACATCGCGTCGACGCATCAATGGTGCAAACTGCACAGTGAGAGGCTCGATGATTGGTGGCGCAATCCCGAGACGGAGATCCATCATTTCATCGGCAAGGACATCGCTTACTTTCACACCTTGTTCTGGCCAGGCGTTTTGCATGCGTCTGGGTTTTCACTCCCGACGTTCGTGCACATCCATGGCTTCTTGACAGTGGATCGAGAGAAGATGTCCAAGAGCAAGGGGACGCAAGTCAGTGCCGCCAAGTACCTGGAGCATCTCGATCCTTCGTACTTGAGGTACTACTACGCGAGCAAGCTGGGGCCACGATTGGACGATATCGATTTAAACCTCGCCGAGTTTGCGGCCAAGATCGATTCTGACTTGGTTGGCAAGGTCGTGAACCTGGCCAGTCGAACGGCGCGATTCGTTGAGTCGCTGGGATTGGCACAAGAGTATCCGCACGATGGCGGACTCTTTGCCGCCGGAGCCGCCGCAGGTTCGAAGATTGCAGAAGCGTACGAGCAAGTGGACTACGCGAGGGCCATGCGTTTGATCATGGAGTTGGCCGATGCGGCCAATGCGTATGTCGAGAATACCGCCCCTTGGACACTCAAAAAGGACCCGAACCAGCAAGTCCGCTTGCAGGAAGTCTGCAGTGTTGTGCTTAACTTGTTTAGGCAATTGTGTGTCTACTTGGCTCCCGTACTGCCTCGGTTGGCGGACGGTTGTGGACGGCTTCTCCAATCCGAAATCCGCAGTTGGCAGGATAGCCAAACCCCGCTGGTCGGTACCTCTGTTTCCAAATTCGAACACTTAATGCAACGCGTAGATCCTGGAAAGGTTCAACAAATGATCGAAGAGAGCAAAGATCAAACGCCCGTGACTGTACCCAATGCAACGGTGCCAGCATCCGTTGCAGTGGCCGAGACTACACCTGCTCCGGATGAGCCACTGCAACTGGAGCCGTTGGCACCAACGTGTACCATCGATGACTTTGCAAAGGTTGATTTGCGGGTTGCGCGAGTGATTAAGGCGGAAGAAGTTCCGGAAGCCAAGAAGCTCGTAAAGCTGACCGTCAGTTTGGGTGGCGATGTCACTCGCACGGTCTTCGCCGGCATCAAGGCGGCTTATACCTTGCAGCAATTGGAAGGGCGATTGGTCGTCATCGTCGCCAACTTGCAACCCAGGCAAATGAAGTTTGGTCTCAGCGAAGGGATGGTTACTGCTGCGGGCCCTGGTGGAACCGAAGTCTTCCTGCTCGGTGTCGATTCCGGTGCCAAACCCGGACAACGCGTCCACTAAAGGCAACCGCAAGCTTGCTCGCGGCACCGGACGGCTCGCGCCGTACCGCTAAAACTCAGTTTCGAACTCGCATCGAGAAGTGGTTGGCGACAAGGTGCCCGTGCACTGCGTTGCGTTACGGAGTGCCCTTCATCGAGTGAGCTTCCTCGCCGGCTTTGAATTGGAGCGAGTAGCGTTGCGTTCCGGAGATGATGCGGGCCGAGTTTTCTTGACGGTCGATCTGATCGAGAAAGATCCGATGGACCAACCAAGGCGCACCAGCGGTCGGTTCCTGGGCATTGTCAGCGGGCGGTTGAAGCTCAGCATGGATCCACAACCAACCCCGTTCTTGTTCCATGCCGACCCAGCGCAATTGCGATCTTGAGAGAGTCTCGCCTCGTTCGATCGATTCGAGAAGTTCCTTGCGGGTGGTCGGCTGGGTGGGGAACACCAAGAAGAATTGATCATTGAGGAAAGGGATGGCCAGTTCCGGGAAATCACGATCTTCGAGAGATGTCGGCATGCCTCGTGATCGCGTCATGGCTTTTTCGAGATCCTGCGGGTGGAGTCTTAAGGAGACCTCCCACAGTTTGGCATCGGCGTTCCATTCCATCTGCGCGACGCAAACGTGAAAGGGATGCACGGCAAGCGCAGAACTGACTCCCGTTGCATCGAGCATGCATGTCCCCATGACCGTCGCCAGAATCATACGGATCATGTGGTGACCTTGCGTTTCTTTTTGTTTCGATCTTTCTTCTTCTTCTTCTTCTCTCCATCATCGGACGAATCTGCCTTCTTGTCGGCATCCGACGCCTCAGACTTCTCTTTCGCTTCCGCTTCGGCGGCTTTCTTTTCGGCGTCCGCTTTGGCTTGTTCAGCGCGGCGGGCCTTGGCCATGGGGTTGTCGTCGCCGCCACGGCGTTGGGCTTTGAAGAGTTGGAATCGTGAGGGTTCGATGACGGGTGGGAAGTAGTTGTTATCGCGATTGATATCCGCGGTTTCGCGGTACGGGTCCAACTCAAACTTCACGATGGGTTGGTCGACGATGATGGTTGTCTCGCATTGATTGGAATCGACGCGCCAGATCTCAGCAGGAATTCGATACTCTTTCTCGGTTCCATCTTCGAGGGTGACCATCAGAATGACCGGCATGACGAGTCCACCGACGTTCTTGAACGATACTCGGTAAAAGCGATCGTTGGATTCGAGCATGGCTTTCTCCTTGTCCGAAAGTTCGGCAAGGGCCTTTTCATAGGCCTGACGTTGCTCGTCGGTCACTGCGGTTGGGTCGTATTCATTGTAGAAGTCCTTGAGCTCAGGATACTGATCGGCGCGCTTGGGCAGGGATTCATTGCGCTGTTGCGAGAGGGTTTTGCGGCGAGCTTCCTTCTTGGCTTTAGCTTCTTCAGCGGCTTCATCGGGAGTTCGCGTATCGATCAGAAAGGCGTCGATCTTATCGAGGGCGATGTCGCAATGATCGGTGGTATAGAACCATCCGCGCCAGAACCAGTCGAGATCACGGCCGGTCGCGTCTTCCATGGTCCGAAAGAAATCGGCCGGCATAGGGCGCTTGAACTTCCATCGACGAGCGTACTCCTTGAACGCAAAATCGAAGAGTTCTCGCCCGAGTATGGTCTCGCGAAGGATATTCAAGGCTGTGGCAGGCTTGCTGTACGCATTGGGACCGAACTGCATAATCGAGTCGCTGTTGGTCATGATGGGGACTTGATTGGTGCTCTGCATGTAGGGAACGATGAATTCCGGATCCCCTCGTTGCGATGGATAATTCTCTTCCCATTCCTGTTCCGAAAGGTACTGCAAGAAGGTATTGATACCTTCATCCATCCAGGACCACTGCCGTTCATCGCTATTGACGATCATCGGGAAATAGTTGTGTCCGACTTCATGGATGACAACGGAGATCAGTCCGTACTTGGTGGCCGATGAATAGGTTCCATCTTCCCGAGGGCGGGGCCCGTTGAAGCAGATCATGGGGTATTCCATTCCTCCGATAGGGCCATTGACGCTGATTGCTATCGGGTAGGGATAATCGAACGTGTATCGGCTATAGACGTTCAGGGTATGGATGATGGCGTGGGTGGAGTATCGGCTCCAAAGTGGCTCTCCTTCGTTGGGATAGTAGCTCATCGCCATGACGCGGTTGTCGTTGACATTATGTCCTTGAGCGTCCCAGATGAATTTGCGACTGGAAGCAAATGCGAAATCACGGACATCTTCCGCATAGTAAATCCAGGTCTTGGTATCCTCAGACTTCTCGCGTTCGTTCTCCTTGGCTTCTTCTGGGGTAACGATAAAGACAGGACGCTCAGCGGTGCGAGCTTGTTCCAGTCGCTCTTTTTGTTCAGGTGTCAGCACTTCATCGGGGTTCTGGAGAACGCCTGTCGAAGCGACGATATGATCCGAGGGAGCGGTGATGCGTACGAGATAGTTTCCGAACTCGAGAGTGAACTCTCCTTGTCCTAGGTACTGTTTGTGCTGCCAGCCGGTCACGTCGGTGTAGGCAGCCAGTCGCGGGAACCACTGAGCGATCTCGTAGATATAGTTGCCATCTTTCTCGAAGAACTCATAACCCGTTCGGCCGTTGAGGACTCGCGCGTTGTTGATTTTGTACGACCATCGGATCTTGAGCGTGTATTCCTCGCCACTCAAAATCGACTGAGGCAAATCGACCCTCATCATGGTGTCGACGGTAAACGTGGAGAGCGGATGGTCGTTGCCGTCGGTGACCGATTCGATTTTGCAGCTCCCGTCGAAATTTCGACGTTCGTTCATGGCTTCGAGTTCGAAGGTGGAGATACGGCCAGGAGCCATCACGCGTCCGCTTCGAGTTCGATTGGCATCGCTCTCGGGCGAAAAGATGTTCGGGTCGACCTGAACCCAGAGGTAGCGGAGTGCGTGGGGGGAGTGATTGCGGTAGCGAATCGTTTCCGATCCGGTAATGGACTGATCCTGGTCATTCAGTACCACGTCGATGGTGTAATCGACCCGCTGTTGCCAATAGTCCGGCCCAGGCTCGCCGGCGGCCGAACGGTAGCTGTTGGGGGTTGGTAGAATTTCTTCCAGTTGCCGGAATTTGTCATCCTGCCCGTATTTTCGGTTCGGAAAGGGCTGCGCGGACGCTGGGGAGGCAAACGGCAGGAGAGTCAGCCCCATGGCCAACACGACGGACACTCGGATAACCCACATGAATTCGATCTTTCAAAGCAGACACAACTAACCAGAACTGACATCAGTCTTCGATAGTTTAACGGATAGGCAATCTTTGCCGATCGCAGATTCTCTCCAGTGTGATTGCCGCCGCGGCCCTGTCAAAGGCGGATTATTTTCGCTGGAAGTTACGCGCTGCCGGGGTTCGATCTCGAATCAGAAAATTCTGTCCGAGGTCGTTTGCTTCGCTGGGTTCTGGGTGCAATCTTCCTCCAGTGCCATTGAGATGGTGGTAGCGAAACCCGCCGAGAGGACGCGCTCGGTGAATGTGACTAAACGTCGTCACGCTCATAGGGTCTCCTTCGACTGCCACTCGTCCGCGGTACCACGTAGTGGATGC
Organism: Pirellula sp.; assembly: GCA_025459275.1. Classification (GTDB taxonomy): domain Bacteria; phylum Planctomycetota; class Planctomycetia; order Pirellulales; family Pirellulaceae; genus JBKCUI01. Next base: position 5,423 of record JALOQW010000064.1, on the reverse strand, counting down.
TTACGATCACGGAAGACTTTTGAAGGGATTTGCCATGCGACGCACGAAGCCCGCACTCCTCCTATTGTTTTTGGCGACTTGGGTCGCCCCGGCCGCCGCGCAGAACGTAGTGCCTGTGGTCGCAGATCCAGTCACTCCGACTCCTCTCGCAGGAATTCAGCGTGCTGGGACTCCGTATGAAGGGACTCCTCATACCGGGTGCTCATGCGGTACCGCAGGGTCCTCGTCCTGTTATGCGAGTGTGCCTGTGACCCCAGCCATGACCGGATGTGGCAACGGAACCGGTTCTCAATTGGCCGCGTACATGAACTGTTTCCCTAACCATCCCGATCTCTGGGTGACGTACCCAGCCGAACGAGCGGCTCGTTTGGATCACCTCTACCATCACTTGAATGGTTGTGATTGCTTGGATCCCAAGCGTGGCTTGCATTCTCATCCGTCGGTCGTCTGCGACCATGGGTTGGGAAAGTGTGATTCAGAGGCGTGCGACGATAAAGTCGTCAAAGCCCCCGTGATCAATCGCTACAAGCTGCAACCTCGTGAGAGCTTTGCAAAGCTCCATTCCTCCCCAGCGTTGGCTCCTGCTCCCAAGGCTCCTGCAAGATCGTTCGTCTTCGCGGAACCCAAGGCGGAGAAGAGTTCACCCCTCGCAAGCTTCAAGCTCTTGAAGCCGTCGGCTCCATCGAAGTCAGGATCGTGGTCGACGTTAGGACCGGTTGCCAAACCAGCCAGCTCTGATGTCTCCATCACCCCGTTGCGTTGAGTGGGGATGAGTTCGCCGGAAACGCTTGGTACCAATTGTTACGGTTGTACCGCTAACATGCCTCATTCTCAGGCTTCGCGCTAGAAACGCCGATTCATTCACAAGCATGGATTGGTAGTTGGCCAAGGCATTGATCTTGGCCTGCCGACAATGAGGCCATGGTATGACGATGGAGCGACATGCCATGGCTTTTTTCATGGCTGCTATTGCCAGTCGGCGAACACAGCGTCTCGATCGAGTCGGGGGCCTATCTGGAGGGTGTCGTCAGGAAACGCTTCCTCAACCAGAAGAGCACCCAAGAGGCTTGTTCCGTGAGGGTTCGATTCGGAGTTCGCCAAGTCGCACATTGTGCAAGCGGGGCATCCGCAGCGATCAGGCCCTTGGGGACGCAGCCCATTGTCCCCAGTCCGGTCGATGATCCAAGTTGTAGGCGCGTTCTCCGCTCGGTCCAACACAAACGATCGGATCCTCGGCTGCTCGCTTCCATGGATCGACTCGATGACGATGGGAGGCGCTGAATATTCACCTTCCCCGGAATCGGACCCGCCATCGCTTCCTCTTCGATTGATGTAATTGATGACCATCAATACATCCAATGGTCCAACGGTCCAGTCGCCATCGACGTCGAGATATGGTGGTGGGTTAGTCGTCAAACCGCTTAAGCTCCGAGAACCATTTTCGTTGATGTCGTTGATAAGGGTCAGCACGTCGAGCGGGTTGACTCCATCCTGGCCACTGACGTCTTCTGGCAGTGTTGGGTTTCGCCAAGGGCTTGGCTGAAGATACAGACCGAAATCAACGTGGGTTACCGAACGTTGCGAACCGTAGGCAACCTCGAGCACGCCATCTATCGCGTTCGTCGGAATAGAACCTTCAAAGGGGCCGATCACTTGCACGCGGTACGTGCCGGCAGGGATGTTTTCCAGGAAGTAGCTTCCGTCGGAGGCCGTCTTGGTCTCACTTCTTGGACCAAAGCGAAGATTGTCGAATTTCACGAAGGAATTCTGGAAACCACGGGCAATGACCGAAGCGATCTGAGCTTCGCCAGTGGAAACCTCCAAAGTCACCCTCTGATTGCGGAGCAAGCCGCGTCTCTCGACGCGCTTGATGAGCGTTCCGTCTGCGGAATAAGCGTCCAGTCGAACATTGGTATTGTCTGCAAAGGCAATCGCATCAAGCGATACCAACGACGTTGGAGTGTCGAAGCGAGCTCTTAACTGCAAGCCTTGGTCATGAAACGCATCCACATAAGTTCGGAGGCGAAACGAATAGGGCTTGAAGATTCGAATCCCGGTCGAAGCGGCGGAATCGTTGAAGACTCCCAAGGCACCATTGGCATCCAAACCGATCGTGTCCAATCGAACTCCACCTAGATTGCCAGTCAGGGGGCCTTCTGGGTACGAGTCTGGTTCGACCGAACGCTGCAGGGACATTGGGTTTCCATCGGAGTCCAGCAATCGAATGGTCGCGCCTCGCTGACCGGATTCGGAGGCATCCCAACTACGGCTTTGGTCCGCATCGTTCCATACGAATCCTTGAATCCCGTGACGCACGGTCGTGTCAGGCACGTTCCCGATGCGGCCAGAAAACACGTTGCTGGTGATTCCGATTCTCGGATCGAGGGCTCGAATCTCTATCGTTTTGCCAATATCCGACGCATCGATTGGAATCGACAGGGCCAGATCGACAGTGTAGGAGTTCGGAGTGCTTAGAGGGATCCAGGCCCCTGTGCCAATACGATATTCGATACGTCCCACTCGATTGAGCGTGATGTCATTTTGTAGCCCTGAAGAGTTCCGGTTGGGAAGGGTCTGAACGTTGGCCCGACCTTGAAACTGATAGCTGGACGTTCCAGGATTGTAGCGGCCAGTCCCTTCGAGATTCAAGGGAACATCAAGTACGTCAAAGATTCCATCCCCGTCGCTATCCCTCCAACCGATCATGGCTAAAGTCGACTTCGCTGTAACGACTTGTTCATACGCTCGCTGCAACACCGAGCCAGCTGACATGATGCTCGATTCTTGCTGGAAACCACGGTCTGGATGGTTGTCGACCGCATTCGTATTCTGCGCGTCGTAGTAGCCTCGGCGATCATAGTACGAACCGCCACCGGTGTACTCATCGCGCGCCCAAAAGATATGTCCTGTTTCATGCGCGAAGGTGGATGCGGGCCGACCGGAAGGAACGACCATGAAGAGTCCGCCAGCGAACGCAAAGGCTCGTGAAAAGGATCCGCCGATCGCGAAGGAGTCATCTGGATCGCGGTCAGAGTTCACGACAAAGATCGTGAAGGACCAATCCGCGTCGTTCTTCGTTCGTTGGAACTGATTGAAGGATCGAACGTTCTGCTCGAGGTCGAGGCTAGTAGAGAACCCTGTGTCGGTCAGAAAGCGGCTTACCCATTGCTCGTAAGCATTGGAGGTGCGATTGATCGGCTCGAACGGAGTCGGCAATCGGTTATCTACGTATGTGCGATCGATGATCCAGTCGATCGTGTGGACCGAGCTTTCCTTGGCCAGCAACTGATTCCACCAATTCAAACCGACCTGAATGTTGTCCATCACCGTGGAAACATGGCTCGCGGTCCAATTCTCGGTATTGATATCGATCGTCCCGTCGCTTTCGAGCAGCACAGGTGTGACCGCAATCCGTCCCAACATGAATTCGCCGAGGTCGTTTGGGCTTGCACCGAAAGGCAGGCTGGCCATGACACGACGCTCCTCGAGGCTCTCGAAGGAGAGCTTTCGATGTCTTTTCGCAGGTAGTCGCTTTTTGCGTTCGCTCATGGAATTCCCTGGTCGAATGGTTATTCATTCGATGATAGTCCGGCGAAAAGATTCCCTTAGGAAGGTCGCAAAAAAACGGCTTTTCCGGGGATAGAAGTCGCCCCAGGTGGTCAGAAAGTAGGGATTAAAGGGCTGATGCGATTGGGAATTCCGAGATGGAACGGTACTCGGCCGCGAGGCACGCGACGGCGTAGGCGGGGGCAGACCGGGATAATTCCCGCCCTAGTAGTCTGTCCAATGCGATGGTCTCGAGGCCCGAATCGAGATGCCCGAGCGCCGCCTGGATCAGGAAATCCCCATGGCCACTCAAAATGATGGATTTCTCCGAGGAAGCTGTTTCGGGACGGGTTCGGTCCAGCCGCTTGGACACTTTGCAGATCGCTCGAGCCAGGGCCTGAGACTGGCGTCGGAAAACATGTTCGGCGATGGCCGTGATGTCTTGATCGGCGAGAGTGGAGCCATCTTCACCTACAACGCGAGCCAAACGGTAGCGAGCTGACTCGCGGTCGGCAGGGCGGCCGTCGGCCGTGTTGCGGTCATCGGCATCCGGCTCGAGATCTCCTCGCCAGATATACACATCACGGGTGGTGGCAAAGAGTTCGTTCATCACCGGGCAGCGTTTCCCGAAGAGGGGCGCGGATCGAATGATGCCAGCCAAATTCGATCGTTCAATGCCGGTGTAGAGCAACTCGCTTTTCCGCATCCGTTCGGAGTCCGTTTTCGAACGCGTGACGACGCCGTTGGCATCGATAGGGATCACATCCGTGGTGGTTGATCCGATATCGATCACCAGGCCGAGGGGTGTCTTCAACCAACGGCTCGACCACTGGGCCAACGCATGCCAATTGGACGCGGCGGCCAACCAGGGGTTGCGAGCCGCTTGGGAAGGACTCCGCCAGCTTCCGTCAACGCAATAGACACGCACCAAAGGTGCCGGAAGGATGCTGGTGATTTGTTCTAGAATGACCGCGACTCCATCGGACCGGGTGGCAAAGCAATCGGCAAGTTCTCCTGTCATGGTCACGGCAACGCCATCGAAGGCGGGAGCGTCATTGAGGAGCATCGCCAATTGTGTGGCGAGTCGATTCGGTTCACGCCACATGGGAAAGAATGCGGAGCGAGTCCACCCTTGCGTATGGGCCGCTTTGAGATTCGCCCCACCGATATCCAAGCCCAACCATTGAGACGTCGCCATGACGGAGCCTTTCACATTATAGGATCAACATGCAGTCACCGTAACTGAAGAAGCGATAGCGTTCCTCGACGGCTTTGCGATAGGCTTCAAGCATCAGTTCCCGACTGGCGAAGGTACTGACCAATACCAGGAGTGTGCTTCGCGGTAAATGGAAATTGGTCAACATGCGATCGACAACCTTGAATTGGTGGCCGGGGCGTATGAACAGATCGGTTTCACCGGTCCATTCGCACAATTGGCCATGGCCGTGAAGCGCGGATGTTTCCAACGTTCGAACGGTTGTGGTTCCGACGGCCAGGACTCGACCACCTTCGGCTCGCGCGCTGGCAAGTCTTCGAACCACGTTGCCGCTGATCTGAGCCCACTCGGAATGCATCTTGTGCGAGTCGAGTGTGGTGCTTTGTACTGGTCGAAAGGTCCCAAGCCCCACGTGGAGTGTCACCGACACGAGCGCTACTCCGGTGGCCCGGATCTTTTGAAGCAGGTCCTCGGTAAGGTGCAATCCGGCTGTGGGCGCTGCGACCGAGCCAGGGTTGCGAGCATAAACCGTTTGGTAGCGCTGGCGATCGACTTCCGTCATTTGCCCATCGCGGATGTAAGGAGGGAGCGGGACGCGACCGGATTGTTCGAGCATTTCAAACCAATCCATGTCTGGCTCCAAGCGGACCAGCAGCTTCCC
>JALOQW010000396.1 GCA_025459275.1 Pirellula sp. | reverse complement strand
GTTCTAGTGAACGAGTACGTGGTTTATTCCGCGCATCGAGTTGAGGTCTGCGCAGACGAGATTCTTGCAGAGAATCCCGACGTTACGATCCGAAAAAATGCGCTCTTATGGAAGATCAATGGAATCGCAGCGAGCTTCCAGGCGGCCGCCAGGCATGATCCTTTGGGTGCCTATCTTGATCTTTGGGTACTCAATCGCCAGATGACACACCTCTTTGAATCGCCAACGGGTAGGAAACTTTTTGGTCCCTGGCAAGACAAGGTAACAGCCGAGTGCCATGCGTTGGATGAACGCTTGGAGAGTATCAACCAGATCGTTAGTACCGACCTTCGACTTGGCGAGCAGTTCGTAGAGACATTCGCTACGGATTTCCCGCTCAACGGACTTTACTTCGATCGTGAACCGATGGCGTCGAGATATATTGCGCAAGTTCAAACCCCGTCCAAAGAACTCTTCCAAGTGGTGGCAAGCCTGGACAGCAACCTCGACGATCTAAAAAAGCTAACCGTTCTGTATGCGGAACACATACCGAAACAAGCCCGTTGGGAAGCGGAGTTATTCCTAATGGACGCGTCGCAGTTGCAAGTGATCCAGCAACCTATGCACGATTTCACGCTTGCAGCCGATGCAGCAACTCGCATCGCGGACACAGCGCAACGGATGCCTTCACTGGTCGAAGAACAGATTCAACGACTTACCGAACAGGTTACCGAAGAACGCAAGGCAGCACTTCGCGATCTGGATGTCATGCGTGTGCAAACACTGTCGCAGTTGAGCGTTGAGCGGTCGTTGCTTATGGCCTCTATTCGAGAAGAGCGAGAGGCATCATTCGAATCGATCCGAGACGAGCGAACCGCCATACTGAATGAATTGAAATCCGAGTTGTCACGCGTTATCGAAGGTGCAGATACGATCACGCGTGATCGGTCGGTCGAACTGATTCTAAACGCACCCAAAGTCATCGACCATTTTTTTTGGAGGACATGGCAAATTTGTCTTTGCTTCGCCTTTGTTGCAGCCGTGCTGGGTTGGCGACATCTTCGCAAGAATACACACGATGAACGTCTTCGTCATGAAGCCATGAAGCTGGCGAAGGATAAAGTATCGATGCGTGCGTTTCCCAAAGTAGATGAGACAAGAAAAGCGTCGTGACGATTCGCATCGGGGATTCGGATCGGGGCCACACCCCGCGGCCTTGGTTCAACGCTTGAGTCGAAATGGCTTGCATTCCAACATCGGCTTCCGTCGAGAAGTGCCTGTCCCCAAGGATACAGGGGACTGACGTCCCCTGCTCGCCGGTGCGATTCGCCGCTCGACGGGTGTGGCACGTTGAGTCAAAGTGCCTTATCCTAAAGGCTCGGTAGGATGTCGTTCCATCCTGCAGCGAACGAGCTCAGCAACTTAGGGTAGAAGTCATGGATGATATGCAATCGAGCGGGGGCGAGACGGATGCGGGGACGCTTGAATTGGCGCACGATTTACTCGCCTCGGGCTTGCCCCTCGAAGGAGAGGAATGGGAGTCCAACTGGGAATCTGTTTACCAGAAGCTCTTCACCGAGGATAAAATCCCCGACATGCTCGCCTTGGCATGGAAGCTGGTCGATCCGGATTGGTATGAAGAACTGGTCGACTATATGGGGGAGGAAGTGCCAGAATGGTTCGACGTGTGCTCTCTCCATGCATTGCGAGGATTGATCTTCACTCGCCAAACTCAACACCTTCCTGACATCTTGTGTCTCATGGAAGAAGCTTTCGATGACTACGACTTGTCCCCCGAATGGAACATGCTGGCAGAGTCTTATGGTGCGGAAGCCGTCCCCTACCTTGCCGCTTTCTCCAAGAACGAGGAGGTTTCGATCTTCGCCCGGGCGGAATCGTTGTACGCCCTTGCCCATTCCGTCTCTACACTCCCGCCGGATCACGAGGCTCGAACCCGTACCGTGACGTTCCTGCGAGACGTCCTGCAGGAAGCCTTCAATGCCGCTACGTCCAAACAGAGTAAACATCGACGACCTCTGGACGATGCTCAGATGCTGTACAACACCTACGCAGCGAATGCTCTTTGGAGCCTAGACGGCGAATCGTCGCAGGCGTGGATCGATCAATGCCAGGAAGTCGATCTGCTCGATGATGGGATGCTGTATGAGCCACTTCATGGATACGGTGAGAACCGCGAATTCGATTTTGACGGAGATGATGACGAAGAAGAGGATGACGAAGAAGAGGATGACGAAGAAGAGGATGACGAAGAAGAGGATGACGAAGAACAAGCGGACAAGAATGTAGCGGTGGGAAGTTTTGCGCCCTGGATCGAACGCTACTTGCAAGAACGCTTAGGTGGCCATCTGACGCGCGAGGAAGACCAAATATTGATGCTATTCGCCGAGGTCTGTGAACAGCATTTTGGAGAATCGATCGAGACGGTAAATAGAAACATCGTCCAAGAAATGCTCTTCGATGCCTATCCGGCACACGTTCCCATGTTCCCCGAAGATGCACCGTTGATGGTGCAAGTCCTAAAGGAGTTTTGGTCCTTTGTGGCTAAGGAGATCCCACTCAGCCACGCCGATGAAATTATTGCCTTCCTAAGCGATCAGAAAAACCTGGTGCGACTGAAAGTCGAACTCGGCGATACGAGCAACTGGAACATGTCGAAATCCATTTTCATGGCCGGAACGTCGTTGGGCTATGACATGAATAGCGTGGAGGGGTTTCAAGCTTTGGCCAAGACGATGTCTGAGTCATTCAGGTCAGATAGTCCTCACGAGATGGTTGAGCCGCCACGCGCTCGCTTACCCGAATTTCAAGAGGATCGCCCCACCTACAACAGAGAGGAACGCAAAAAGATCCTGGAGCAGAAGTTGAGCAAGAACAAGAAGCGACGCTAACTGGTCTGGTCCGTCTTGCGGCTACTATCCTCCACATCGTCGATCAGCATTCGCATGGAAGGGGAATCGAGGTCGTCGTATTGACCGGTTCGGATGCAATACCAACACGCTACGAGTCCGGCTCCCCCGAGCAATATCGCAAGGGGTAATGCGATGTACAGTACACTCATCCGGATGTACCTGCCTTGGGAAAGGTTCGAGCCAACATGGCCATGGTCAAAACGGTGATACCACTTAATGGCATGAACAAAGCTGCAATCAACGGGTGAATCCAGCCGGTAGCGGCTAGGGAAATGGTAATCGCATTGTACAACAAGGACGCTGCAAAGCAGCGATGGATGCCGCGGACGGTATTCTTGGAAGCATCCATCAACTTCACTATCGAATCCAGTTGATTGCTTGGTATAAAGACAGGTGCATGTTTCAAGCAGGTTTCACCGGATCCTCGAATGGCGATCCCGACGTCTGCAGCGGCGAGGGCTGCTGCATCATTGATACCATCCCCCACCATGACCGTGGTCGGATACTCGGTTTTGCTTGTTTGTATGACTTGAAGCTTGTCTTCCGGCGATTGTTCAGCCCGCACTGCAACGAACGATAATCCCTCTGCCTTCAAGCGCGAAGCCAACGTCTCGACCACCTCCTTGCGATCTCCCGACAGCAAACCGATCTTCCAACCCCGATCGCAAAGCCTCACCAACGACTCCACCGCGCCGGGGCGCTCGCGGTCCCCCAAAAGCAATGAACCTTGATCCAGGCCATCGATTTGGACTCGGATCGATTGACACACGTTCGCGTAGGCATTCGTCGAAGGCGATTGAGGACTCGATGTCTCGGTGGGAAGTCCGATCACAACACGACGGCCATTGACTCGGCCTTCAATCCCCCTGCCATAGCTTTGAGCGACCTCTTCGATTCGGTATCGAGTTGGGTGCCAGATAGGATCTTGTTGCGTCGCAAATGCTACGATCGCATGGGCTGCTGGATGGTCCGACTGGGACTCGAGTGCCGCTGCGAGTTGAAGGGCTTCGCTTGTGCCAGTCCATTGAACCACACACAAATCGCCGAAGGTCAATGTCCCCGTCTTATCAAACCAGAGGACGCCCGGCGTCGACAGCCGCTCTAACGCGTTGCCATCTCGTATCCATACTTGCTCGCGGGCCGCGCGCCCTAAGGCGACAGTGATGACAAGCGGAGCCGCTAAAGCTAGTGCACACGGGCACGCGATCGTTAACAACGCCACGGTATGACCAACGGCTACGGTCGGTGATGCCAAAAGAGACCACGCGCCAAATGTGATGAGGGCCAATACGAGCACGACGACGACGAAGATGCCTCCCACGCGATCGGCGAGTTGAATCAACGGTGTCCGCTGGGCCGACGCTTGTTTGACCATTTCATTCAAGCGTCCCATGCGACTTTGGTCCCCCGACGCCGTGACTCGAAGAATCAAGGGGCTCTGCAAGTTGAGTGAGCCGCCAACCACTTCTTGACTTGGCAAAGCCGGGACAGGGCGACTTTCACCCGTGATCCAAGCGGTTTGAATGAGGCTGTTTCCTTCGACAATGATCCCATCGGCCGGGATCGCTTGCCCAGGCAAGACCTCGATCCTATCGCCCATCCGAAGGCGATGCCCCGGAACTGTAACTTTGCTCCCGTCAGCCTCCAGACGAACCGCGGTTGAATGTTGTGACCGGAGAAGTTTGGAAAGGGACAATCCCGTTCGATACTGGGCTCGAAACTGGATGTAGCGGCCAACTCGC